>JBCCZN010000134.1:0-7760 GCA_039187375.1 Pseudomonadota bacterium | reverse complement strand
GAAAACCTCTCCTGAATCGGGAATCCGCTCCGAATCCGACTCGACTCAAGCGAATAGTTAATGTTGTCTTAATCCAACGCCGCAGCGCACGTAGGGAGCCAACCCAACATGCACAGCCATTCGCAGTGCAGCACTCGGAAATCAATGACACACGTGCAACGCGGGCAGATAATCTGAGTTCAGACTCAAATATAAGGCTGTCTGAACCCGGTGCAGACAACGCGATTGGTTCACAAAGCGGTGCTGATTCTGCCGACGAATCTGATGCATGTCTGCATCTGGTCGATCTTGAGCTGACTTTTGATATCGATGCCGAGCTGCAGCGGCTTCGGCAGACTGCCCAGATGGGACCTTGGTTCAACGAATATCGTGGTATTACGTCTGACGCGCTCGAGTCCCTTGCCGAACAACACGACACAGCCGCCATGGTGGTACTTGGAGTACGCACTGAACTGATGGCGTCAGGCGATGGGGGCTGCTCGAGCGGTCGACAAATTGAGCGGTGTTGCGCCGGCGCTCGGCATCGCGATGCAACCGTTTGGCCGCGAGCTGTCGGCCGCCCAACGAGAAGCGCTTGAGGCTGCGCGCGAATGGTATGAACGTGCGGCTTTGCTTGGCCACCTCGGTGCTCTGAGCCACCTTGGCAACATTCAGGTTGCCTTGGGCGAGACGCCGGTGACACTGGCTTGGATTAGCCAGGAGGATTTTGACGCACTGCCGGAAGCGGCCCGATTCCCGGCAGAGGTCATCAGTGCCTACACCAGCGCGATCTCCCAGATTGCACCAAACGCCAAGACAGGCCTTTCAGGTGTGCTCCTAAGCGTCGCGGAGCCTGCACTTCGCCATAAGCCGTATGCGAAAGCCGTTGCCATGCAATATCAAGTGGCCAGGCAGGCCGCCGGCCTCCCAACTATCGAAATGACACAGGGTATTCCGGTCGATGAAATTCGTAAATTGGTAGACAAACTCTGTGCCGAGGATCGCGCTCTGTTCGAGAATGGGTGACACGACCACCTTTCGCTCTACATTAGGTGCTCTCTCGCCAATTTTGGCTTGTGCACCGCGGCACTTGGCAACACGCGTTCGACACGTTCTTTGTCTATATTTTACGTCTGCAACTAAACCTTTTCGTCGACCGAGTCATCTAACTCTGAATTCCTGCAATGATGGAGCATTGACCATGACTAAAAAGACCACAATTTTTACCCTCTTGGCTGCATGCCTGATCGCCCCGGCTAATGCCGATGACAATTGTCGCGAGAGCATGGACATCGCAGAAGAACTGGCGCTTGATGGCATCAGCGAAATCGCCGTCGCAGCAGGGGCAGGTAAGCTGGTTGTCACCGGGCAGCCAACACTCACTACCGCGCAGCTCGAGGGTATGGCCTGTGCTAGTGATGAGGACGACCTCAAAGAAATTTCACTTGAAACCCAGAGAGAGGGTTCGACGCTCGTTATTCGCACGATTATCCCGAAGTCGATGACGCGCATGCTGGGCAACAGCTACGCAAGACTGGATCTTGAGGTGCAGGTTCCAAATCACCTGCCGGTCCGGATCGATGATGGCAGCGGTTCGCTGGTGGTGAATGGCGTTGCTTCGGTGGAAATTGAAGATGGATCGGGCTCCATTCAGGTTGCGGATGTCGCCGGTGCGGTCAAGATCTCTGACGATGGCAGCGGCAGCATCACAATCGTCAACGCAGGCAGCGTATACATTGGTGAGGATGGCTCGGGCTCAATCAAAGCCGCCCAGATTACCAACGACGTCTACGTCGGTCGTGACGGGTCGGGCAGCATTACCGCTAAGGATGTGGGCGGCAGTTTCACCGTCGTTAGCGATGGCAGCGGCAGCATCAGCCACAGTAATGTCGCGGGTCAGGTGCAAATCGACGACTAACTCGAATCAGGACGCCGTCGGCACTGGCCAGAAATAGACCAGTGCCGACAGTCCGAGCCAGGCATTGAACATCAGTGCATAGGGCCAGCTACGAAACCACAGTCGAGCCGCGAGCAGTGTCGTCGATGCCGTACCGGCCAGGGCAATGACGGCCGGCACGGCCGCGAACGGGGCCGTACCTGTCACGGTGGTTTGGATTGCGACACTGGCCCACTGTGCTGGCAGCAGTGCGAGAAACCAATTCGGTAGCACGCCTGGGAATAATGCGGCAATTAACAACACCGATGCCTCGCCCGCCACCACAAACAAGCCCATCAGCCAGGCCTTGCTAGACAGCGTTTTCGTAAACAGCGCCCCGCGTGCTGCAAAACTGCCGCTGGCAATGATCATCACCAATGCGGTCGCGATAGGCGTTGGCAGCGCGGGCATGTCGAGGGCAAGCGCCAGAGCGACCAGACAAGCGACATTGATTAGTGCCAAAAGCACGCCAACCCAAAATCGGCCGACAATCGCGGCGGCGAGGATACCGACACCCATCAGGCCTAACGTGAATGCAGGGCCGGCCGACAGCACCAGCGATGCCGGCGCGTCTGAGAGCAACAGCAGCCAACCAACGGGCACAGCAACTCCTGTCAGAAATGCCGCAGACCAGGTGGGGGCGGTAGAGTCTGTTTTGCGGCCTTGTCCGCCTCTGGCCGTCATCAATCCGGCTGCCCTGCATGATTCACCCTACGCAGCTGCGTAAACACCGAAAACTCCCAAGGGCGTATTGCCAGCACAGCCGCAGATGCGATCAACTCCTCCCGCGGCAGTGATGCGTCCTTCTTGGCCAGATCATCGAACTCTCGGATGACTCGGGCAAAACTCTGTTGCATATGCATCAGCGATGCACGCGACATGCGCGCACCGACAAAACGCAGCTCGGCTTCTGCCATGTCAAACCGTGAGTTAAAAAACTCCGACTCAACTTGTTCGCGAAAAAATGCCTGAACTGGGCCGTTCTTACGCCAAGCGAAATTTCTTGCGGTTAGCAATTTGACCTTGTTCAATGGCAGCACTTCGATCATGCCCAGCCGTTCGAGTTTTCGCAGCAGACGAAAGCCCTCGGCCTCTTCAATCATGAATGTGTTGACAACCTCGGTGAACGACCACTGGTTGATCATCAGATAGATCATCAAGAGCAATTTGGGATTGGCCAGCAGTTCCTCTTCCTGTTTTGGTGTCAGTTCGCTGATTCTCTCCACCGATGCGTTCATACGCTCGACCAGGTCAGAAAACTCCAGTCCGACGAGATTTGCGGACTGCTCGAGGCGCTTCAATGAAAAGCCGCGTGTATGAAACAGGCGCTTCACGCTGGCCTCGCTCAGCTCGAGATGTTCTGCGAGCTTGGCATAGGTCACCCCGGCGGATCGCATCGCTTTTTTGAGCTCTTGTAGCAGTCGATCAGTCTGTTGCATGGCATGGGCTCCTGCGCAGCGCGTTTTACTCAACAGTGCGTCGCTAGCTAAAAGTATCATTTATTGATACCAATAGGTGTGTAAAGAGCTACATCAAACAAAAAAATTGCATGATGCGTCACTTTCGGCAAATTGGCGCCTGTCGAGACTCTTGGATCGCAGATATGCAATCAATATTGATCGTCTCCCTCGGCTTTGTGCCGATGTGGATTCTGGAGCGCCTCTATCCCGGGCGCGATTGGCCGTCGCGGCGCACTTGGTTGGCGCGTGCGGTTCTATTGAATGCCGGACAGGTTGCTGCCGTGGTGTTGGCGACCATGACCTGGGATCGGTTTCTGCCGGGCTTGGCGATTTGGTCCGTCGAATCACTGGGACTGTGGGGCGGTGCGGCTGTTGGCTATTTGGCGATCACGTTTGTCTATTACTGGTGGCATCGCGCACGGCACGAATCAGAGCTGTTGTGGCGCGTGCTACACCAGTTGCATCACAGCCCCCAGCGTCTTGAGCTGATCACCTCGTTCTATAAACACCCGCTGGAGATCGTACTCAATGGCGTGTTGTCGAGTTCGATTCTGTATGTGCTGGTGGGTGCCAGTCCGGCGCAAGCGGGATTGGCGGTCTTGCTAACCGGCCTTGCTGAGCTGTTTTATCACTGGAACGTCAAAACGCCGCATTGGCTTGGGTATTTTATTCAGCGTCCTGAAAGTCACTGTGTGCACCATGCACGCGATGCACACACGATGAACTATTCCGACCTGCCGTTGTGGGACATGCTTTTTGGCACCTTTCATAACCCAAGAGAGCGAACATTTGACTGCGGTTTCGCAGGCGATGGGGAAATGCAAATCGGACGAATGCTGCTTGGCGGTCAACCAGAGGCGGAGGTACGTGAACATGCGTAACACCATCGCAATGATTGTTCTGTTTGGTCTGGCTGTGCTTGCGCCGTTGGCGAATCTCGCAGGTTTCGCGCCATTGCAGGCGGTTGCGCTGGCAACACAAGCCTCACCGGCCATGAAAGTATTTACCTCACACGATGGTTACGAGACATTCTCGCCTCGCTTTCACCTACATTGGACTCAAGCCGGTGAACCGCTAACACTGACTCTGACGCCTGCTGTATACGCGAACCTTCTGGGTCCTTACAACCGGCGAAATGCCTACGGCGCTGTGCTGTCGTACTCGCCAGTGCTCTCGGCACAAGCCGCCACGCGGCAGATGCATGCAGCGGTGACTCATTACGCATTGTGTGGTGATGCACCGGTGCTCACCGAGCTGGGCATTGATCGAGATCGTGTCGATGGTGCGCTGACCGTTCGCATTGAGCCTCGTCGGCATATCGACTCAAAGTGGATATTGGAATACGAGGTTTCATGCGATGGATAGCTTATGGACATGGCGTCAATACGCCGTATTTCGTGTGTTGTTCGGCGTGTATTTGTTGGTGCACTTCACCCATCTCTTGCCGTGGGCTACAGAATTATTCTCTAGCGCCGGCATGTTACAGATTGCCGAACACAGTCCGTTTATTGGCGTCTTCCCTAATTTGCTCGGTTGGTTTGATAGTCCGATCGTTGTTGTAGGACTGCTTGGCTCCAGTGTGATCAGCGCATTGGCACTGATCGCCGGAAAATTTGATCGGCTAGCGGCCGTGTGGATGTGGTTTGTACTTGCGTGCCTGTTTGGTCGTAATCCACTGATTGCAAATCCAAGCCTGCCGGTGGTGGGTTGGATGCTACTGTTTCATGCATTGCTGCCTCGTCGTCGTGAAGCCTGGCAGCCACACTCGCCCGGTACTGCCGCACTGCCGCGCATGTATGTTATCGCCGCCTGGTTTCTGTTGGCTGTCGCCTATAGCTACAGCGGCTGGACGAAGCTCTTTAGCGACGCATGGGTACAAGGTGAGACCGTTCGCTGGGTGTTAGAAAATCCGCTGGCGCGAGATACGTGGTTGCGGGTTGTGCTTCTCGAAACACCGGCTTGGCTGTTGCAAGGTGTGACGCTGGGCATTTTCGTTTTGGAACTGCTGTTCGCGCCGTTGGCGCTCAGTGCAAGGCTGCGTCCCTGGATATGGCTTGGCATGCTCGCTGTGCAGTTTGGTTTTCTTGCATTATTGAATTTTTCTGACCTGACAACGCCAATGCTGTTACTGCATTTGCTGACGTTCGATCCGAGGTGGTTACCGACTCGCGCCGCAGCCAAGGGTGCGACAATTTATTACGACGGTGATTGCGGGCTTTGCCATTCATCGATCCGGTTCGTGTTAGCAGAAGATCGCCAGTCGCTATTCCGATTCGCGCCGTTGCAGGGTGATGCAGGGCGACAGGACATACCGGAATTAGCTGAGGCGCAAGACTTCGACTCATTCATCGTTGTCACACCGGATGGTCAACGACTCGAGAAATTCGTCGCAGCGCGTTATGTGCTTGATTCGTTGGGTGGACTGTGGCGCGCCGTTGCGTGGCTCATGCAGCTGGTCCCGCAACGTGTCGGTGATAGCGGTTATTCTTTAGTGGCACGCAACCGTCGGCGACTATTTTCGAAGCCGGATGGGTTGTGTCCAATCATGCCGCGCGAGTTTGCGTTGCGATTCAATGGTTAGAGAATGTTATTTGTACTGCCAGCTTGATACGACTTATCACTCTAAACACACCTCATACTGATCGTGATTAGGAACCACATGAGTCCGGCAATAGCCAGGCGATTTTTCGAGTAGTTACAGCTACACTTTTCGGGACAAAACACAGTCCAGTCCTTTCGGCTGACCGCAGGGAGCCCAGCCCATGAAACACCTCTCGCTAGTCGCTCTAGTTCTTGTTCTGCACGGTTGCGTGACCAGCTCATCGGTCAGCCCCAGCGCTGACCTGCCGCCAGAAAACGGTTTGGTGATCGTCAAGATGAGCTCCAACAATCGGCCGGGCGTCCCATCGCGTTACTTTAGCTGGTTACTCGTTGACCAACAGGATTCGTCGGCGCTCTCTAACTACGAGATCGTGCTATCACGGCGGGGAACAATCAACAGCGGGATCTACTTTGGCAGTTTGCCGGCTGGGCGTTATGTGCCCGTGCGGATGATGAGCAGTGGCTACAACTCATCTTCTTGGATGGCGTTTACGCCTGATTTCGGCACATTCACGGTTGAGGCTGGGCGGGTGACCGATCTCGGCCATATTCTCGTAGATCTCCTGTACACCAATGAGGTCGTTATGAAACGCGGGAAAACGGTCGACGACTGGTTGCCCGAATACACTGCAACCTATTTTCCAAAGATCCCACAGAGCGTTTTTGGCCAGGACTATTTGCAATGGGACGCGGGCAATCGTGATGCAGGGAGCGACCAAACGCAATATGCACGGATGCGCTCGACGTCGCGCGGTTTTTTGAATCCAACGGTGCTCAGCGATGGTTCGGTGTTGTTGGGCTCTTTGCTGGGGCCGATAAAGCGTTGGTTGCCCGGCGACTCTTTACGCTATCTGGATGCTGGTTATCAGGGGTCCGTTGACGCATCGGCAGAGATCCGCGACGGGGTTTGGCTCGCGGGCAGCGAGGATGGACGCGTCAAGATCACGTCTGATGCAGGTGCAAACTGGCAGGATTTTGGACTGCGTTTCATCGGGCGCAGTGTCGTGGATCTGCACGTGCAAAACGATCAGGTGTATGCCACGGTCATTGGCCCGGAAGTGTTGTCGATTCATGTCTCGTCAGTCGACACGCCGGATTGGCAACTGTTGACCTCGCAACCGTTTGAACACAACAGTTGGTCTGGTGAGCGATTCCTGGTTCGATCACACTTGCAAGGTGATCATCTTGTCACCACCTTGCCGTTGAAGTCTCTGGTTGTGACCAATCTTGGCACCGGTGAATCAGCAGTTCGTGAGCTGCCTGGCAAGCTGCAAGAGTTTACGTTGGACGCCGATGGTCGGGCACATTGTGTTTGTACAAAGAGCTTTGGTTTCGCAGGATTCGTCAGTTCCGATTGGGGACAGACATGGACGCGTGAGCCGGCCAAGTTGCAGACACTGGCGTACTACATCGACAGTAAGACCGGCTATACCGTCAAGGGAACCAGCGTTTTGAAGACAGTCGATGGTGGTGCCAGTTGGTCAGCGATATCAGAGCTACCCGCATTCGGCATGACACTGACCTACATCAAAAAAACGTCCACGCTGATCGCGACGAACGGGTTCGATGCACTAGTATTTAGCGATGATGGCGGCCTTACTTGGCGAACCCGTTAGTCAGACCTAGAACTTCGTTTCGATCCAGTAGAAAACACTGATGCCGGACTGATTGATGATGTCCATCATTCCCGCGATGGTGTAATACGATCGGTGCTTTTTGACGGTCACCGTGTCGGTATGGCCGCCAGAGGTCAGAGTCCATTCTTCGATGCGTCCCTTTTTCGT
>JBCCZN010000133.1:0-7827 GCA_039187375.1 Pseudomonadota bacterium | reverse complement strand
GCCCAGGCACCGACGACATAGGCAGCACATACGCGGATGACATGACGACGTTTTAGCTCAGCAATAAAAGACACGGTTTCCACATTTAGTAACGTGCGCCAAGGGTTGAGTCTATCGCATCAGCCGGTGCATGGGCTGACGCGTGCACAGCCACATACAACCTCAAGGCGGGCGGAAACACATGCATCGCAGCGCCTGATAAATGCGAATGCGTCTCACTTTACCTCGCAATGAAAAATCGGTACATTGTACTGGTACGTCGTACTAACGCTTTGTCCTAGAGCTAATCGTTCATCAGCTTACGGCGACATTTTGGATTGCCCACTCTCTCAGCAGCACTTGCGAAATGACTCGATAAGGAGCTTTACGTGTCCCCCAGCACCCGACCCAAACACCAACAACTCGGCCTATTCGTCGGCAGTTTAATTCCCTTCATTTTCAGCACGGGCGCCCTCGCCCAAGGTGACGATGATGCTTCAAACGCACAAGATCGTGATGACATACCGAATATCATTGTGACCGGACAGCGCGGTCAATCCGCTACGCTGTTCGATAATCTGGATATCGAAATCGACCGAGGTGCGACCGGTGTCGAACAGCTATTGCGACGTGCACCGAACATCAACTTCCTGGGCGTCCAAAATGGATTCATCAATATCCGTGGCGAAAACGCGGAAGGCGCCGGCAATTCTGCGCTCGGCATTATCCCGGGGCGTCTGGTTCCGACACCGTTCACCGTGGACGGTCGTCCGCTTGCCTATGGTGAAGTGACCTTTGGCGCCGCCTCAATCTACGATGTGGCCTATGTACAGATCGTGCGAGGCCCACAAACGACGAGTGGTGGCGTCAACGGTGCCATTGGCGCTGTCAATGTCCGAACCAACGACCCGACGTCCGATTTTGAGGCAGCATTCAAAACCCAATTTGGTACCTTCAACCAATATCAAGTGGCAGGGTTGGTCTCTGGCGAGATCATTCCGGGGGTGTTGAACGGTCGTGTCGTTATTGACTACACAACACGAGACACCTACCTAGATTACACCAATCCGGTGTTTACGGTACCCGAGCAGTTCGAATTCGAACAACTCACTGCCCGTGCCAAAGTCATCTGGACGCCGGGTCAGTCGGAGAAGCTGCGCATCAAAACGACGCTAAGCTATACCGATGGCTCCGGTCCGCAGACGGAGAATGTCTCGGACGGACCGGAGACAAACTTCGAGCGCAATAGCGCCAATGTTGCAGCATTCCTGAACACGGCTGTGGCCGGGATCGTCGAGGTCGACTACGCAGCAACCCAAAACGTGTCGTTGAAAAATCACACGGCTATTTCATCGTCTGATCTAGAGCGCAAGAGCGGCAACGGCACATTCGCACTGGACCAAACGACCCGCGATTATCAAAACGAATTTTCGCTGCAAATCGAATCGGCAGACGGACGGCTACAGTGGTCTCCTGGTCTCATTCTAAGACACCAGGATATTGAAATGGACTGGGATTATTTCGGCCCCACGTTGCTGGATGACAGCAGAGATAGCCTGGGTCTGTACATAGAGGGCACCTACGACTTCTCTGATTCGTTCCGCGCTACCGCCGGTCTGCGTTATCAAAGCGAATCGCAAAATCGCACCGGCATTCTTGCCTCTAACACAGCAACCAGCTTGTCCAATCCCACACCAGTTGACTATGACGAGACGTTCGACGTGATACTGCCCCGCCTCGCGTTGGAGGTCGATGTGCGCGAAGGGGTGACGATTGGCGGATTTGTTGCACGAGGATTCACACCAGGTGGATTCAATTTTGCTCGTCCGAGCGCGACTCAGGGGCGAGGCGATGGAATCACGCCGTTTGAGCTTCCCGAGTTCGCCGAAGAAACCCGCTGGATCGTCGAAACCTATGTTCGGTCCTCATTCTTGGACGATCGTCTGGAGATTCTGGCGAACATTTTCTACAACGACATCTCAGATGCTCAGTTACGCGAGAGCGTTGAGCTTGCGCCCAGCATATTCGGCAGTGTCGTTAGAAACGCAGAAGAAGCAACAACCTATGGATTGGAACTTGCGGTGACCGCGAGGCCGACCAAATGGATGGAACTGACGGGGTCTATCGGACTGCTGGATACTGAAATTGTGCGGTTCTCGGAAGCGGTCAATATCGAAGGCAACGAACTCGAAAGAGCCCCGGGTTTCACTGGCAACTTTAGTGCCGACTTCGAACCGATAGAGGGGCTACGATTTGGCGGTAATGTCACATTCGTCAGTGGCTACTTCAGTGCATTTAATAACAATCCGTTAGAAGAGACCGATGACCGTACGCTAGTTGATTTGCGCGTGTCTTATCGCCTATCGAATGCGTATGAAATCTACGTCAATGGCAACAACGTTTTCGATGAACGCGAACTCACTGAAATTTTTGGCTCTAGCCAGAACTTCGGCTCTTCGATTCAACCCCGCGCAGTTGTTCTCGGTCTTGAGGGTAAGTTCTAGCATTTGTTCGTGCATTAATCTGTCGGCACTAGACCAAAACCCCATGCCCCAGTATCTTCTGAGGCATGGGGCAAAAGAGAACCAGGTCAGAGCTGACACCTGAGGAAATCGTCGAGCACGCGGTCCAGTTGGCCGAACGCCATGGAATGGATCTGCGCATGCGCGATTTGGCAGAAGCACTCAATACTTGGCCAAATGCGATTTACGGGCACTTTGCGAGCAAGCCAGACCTACAGGAGGCGATGGTCGGGAGCATTTTGAGCGCAGCCTTCGACGCGACAACGGTCAGCCAGGCATTAGACGGTTCTGCGCCATGGCAAGAGCGTTTTAGTGTCATCGGCATGCGATTTTTTAGACTCTGCGCGCAATACACCGGCCTTGGCAAACTCCTTACCCATGAGGGTATGGGTGCTGCATCGGGTTACCTGCACCTTTTGGCTGGAATTGTTCAAACCGTATCAAGACAAGGAGCGCCGCAACGAGAGACGGCGATTGCCCTGCAATCTGCGATCTTCTACCTGGCCTGCATTGGCGATTTATACGGTTACTACCGCAATAGCGAACCTCGAGAACAATCGAGCGCCTCATTGAGTGAGGAGCTCAAAGGCACGTTGCCCGACGGCCTTTTCGACGTCTTGTATGATTACGAGCACGAACAACGCGCGGAAGAAGGTATCCGGGTGTTTACGAATTCGGTTGAACACTTGATGGCCAAAACCAATCGGGATTTCGCGTCTGATGAGACCTAAGCGGTTGTTGGGATCCGTATATCACCGCAGAGCGCAATATCGCGCGCCACCGATTCACTCATGAGCCTATTAACGACACCGACGACTGCCACCGCAGTCCAACTGGTCTTTTGCTTCGCCTTTCTTCTGATGGGTTTATCGCACCTGTTGCAACCTAGAATGTGGCGAGAATTTTTTGCACATCTACATAGCCTGGGTACGACCGGTGTCGTGTATCGCACCTTCATGATGGAGCTCATTCCCGCGTCAGTGCTGGTTGCATTCCACCAAGTCTGGCACGGGGTCGCAGTAGTCATTACCGTCTATGGTTGGTTGTTGTTGCTAAAAGTCGTCATTAGCATGCTGTACCCTGCCGCCGGGTTACGCTCGTTGGCGATGGCAGAAAAAGCTGGCGATCGCGGATTTATCGTCGCGGGCACGGCACTCATCGCACTCAGTGTGCTGTGCGCCCTGGCAAGCCGAATCACAGCGACTGAATTGGTATCGACCGAATTACACCCGAGCCAATCCCGAGTGTCGTACATCAATCGCATCGACTTCATTGAATACGGCTGGCGCAAAAGTCATCACAACGGAGAGCCTTTTGTTGGACGATAAACCGAAGGCTGATCTTGCCACGCACCGCGTGACCAACCAGCCACCCCCGTTTGAGAACATCAATCTGTTTGAGACGGACCATGCGCTGCAAGATGCTGTTCGACATTTTTCGACAGCGAAACATGAAAACCACCTCACTACGCTCGGTAGCCAATGCGGCAACGCAACCACCCAGCTGCTCGTCCAACAGGCCAATCAAAACCCGCCTTCACTGCACGCGTTTGACCAATTCGGTCATCGGATTGACGAGGTCGCTTTTCATCCGGCCTACCACGATCTCATGAAGCTCGGTATTGAATCCGGTGTCACGGCTGTGGCGTGGTTGGGTGCCGAGGACGGCCATGTTGTTCACGGCGCTATGATGATTTTGCTCAATCAGTCCGATGCGGGTGTCACCTGTCCGATGTCGATGACCTATGCATCCGTTGCCGCACTTGCCAAACACCCGACGGTTGGCGAGCCATGGATCGAAAAAATTCGGGCGCAATCCTATGACTCACGATGCATCCCCGCGCCTCAAAAGTCCGGCGTGACGATTGGCATGGCGATGACAGAAAAACAAGGTGGCTCCGATGTGCGAGCGAATACCACACGTGCCGTACCAGACGGATCGACTGGTTATCGAATCACCGGTCACAAGTGGTTCTGCTCGGCGCCGATGTCCGATGCATTCCTGACGTTGGCCAACACCGACAAAGGCTTGACCTGCTTTTTGGTGCCACGCTGGACACCGGATGGCGAGCGCAATGCCATCCACCTGATGCGCCTCAAAGACAAACTGGGCGATCGCTCGAATGCATCGTCGGAAATCGAATACCACGGCGCCTGGGCTGAACGCATCGGCGAGGAAGGCCGCGGCATCAATACCATCATCGACATGGTGCAGCACACGCGATACGACTGCGCGCTCGGATCCACCGGCGGCATGCGGGCGACATTGACTCAAGCCCTTTGGCATACAACGCATCGCTCAGCATTCGGGCACCGACTGATTGAGCAGCCCGCCATGCGATCGGTGTTGGCAGATTTGATTATTGACTATGAAGCGGCTGTGGCACTGGCGCTGCGCATCGGTGCGAGCATCGACGCGACAACCGACAGCGACGCGGATACGGCGTTGATGCGCATTGCGATCCCCGCTGCGAAATACTGGATTTGTAAGCGCCAACCCGCTTTTGTTTACGAAGCACTGGAGTGCTTGGGCGGCGCGGGCTTTGTGGAAGAAAGCCCACTGCCACGGCTTTTCCGGCAGTCACCCTTGAATGCGATATGGGAAGGCTCCGGCAATGTCATCGCCATCGATATTTTGAGAGCGATCAAACGCGAACCCGACTGCATCGAAGCACTCTACGCCGAACTTTCGCCCGCGCTCGGCCGGCACCTACACTACGACCGTTTAGTGACTAAACTGAAGTCCGTGCTCAGCGAGCATGAGGTGCGCCAGGAGAACGCTCGCGGTATTGCACAGAGCATTGCGCTTGCGTTGCAGGGCGCAGCACTCGCCAAGTGCGCGCCGGATTTCGTCTTCGAGAGTTTTTGTGCTCAACGACTGGCTGCCGATCAGCCAGGGTCGTTGTACGGTAGCCTGCAGCCGGGTGTAGCCACGGACGAGTTAGTTAAGCGTTCAGCGAGCGAGGCACTCTAACGTTCGCTGCGAGAGAGACAGTAATCACTAGGTAACCAGCGTACGGTCGCACGTTGCTCGTTCCCCAGGAAGTCTTGAGCCGTTATAAAAATGAGTGGTGAGGTCCAATTTTCGATTGTCACCTGCAAACTGTGTTGTACCACAGGTTCAATGAATGCCACTGTCGCGATGGAAATATCCGCAGTCCCGAACGCATGAGTTCCAGTTTCCTGAGAAATGATAATTCCATGAGCTAGAGCAGATGAAACGCTCAGCCCGGAGTCAGTTAGGCTGTTCAAAACCGAGCCTTCAAATCGTTCCGCCACCTGGATGGTCACACTGCGAATACCGCTATCGTCAAGAACTGAGATACTAAACTTCGGCTCCTGACCCGGCCGAACCATCACATACTGCTCAGCATCCCTATCGTTGTTGATTTCAAAGAACCCGACGGGCAAGCCTAGTCGATTTTCCAATGCAGGCATGTAGTGCGTCGGTCTGGAGAAATAATCCGTCTGAAAAGTTGTTAGACCGTCGCAACCGAAACGCTCACGCACTACTCTGGCATCCGTGCCTCGACCCGCTATCATTGGAAACGGTGGATTGTGAGCGGATACAGGATCTTGAATTCTGACTTTAACCTCAGGCGCTTGAATGTCGTCCAGCCGAGGCGTTGCGCAAGCGCTAAGAACGAACCCTGCTGCTATGCATAAGAGCACCTCTTCCAGTCGAACACTCGCCAAGCGGTTTTGAGTCCTCATTGATAATCCTCCTTCTATCTTGATGAAATAAGATCAAAGGATAAGTGCCAACTGGGACGGCAATATCTCAGCCTGCAATTCGACTGATCAAGCTATTGTTGATGCCGGGTAGATCTGATTTAGCCGAACGGCTTATCAATCGATGGCGAAAACTCGGTGAACAACTGCGGACCGTCTTCAGTGATATACAAGCAGTCTTCCAGCCGCATACCGAACTCGCCAAAGATGTAGATACCTGGCTCATCGGAGAAACACATTCCGGGCGCCAGCGGCGTTGCCTCTCCACGGACAAAATTGATCGATTCGTGACCGTCCATGCCGATGCCATGGCCTAATCGGTGAGACAAACCCGGCGTTGCATAGTCTGGACCAAAGCCCTCACTCTCATAGTACCGTCGCACCACATCATCGACCCTGCCGGCAGGCGTACCCACCTGCGCCGTCTCGAGCGCCAACTCCTGACCTCGCTTGCACGTATTCCATACCTTGCGATGCTTCGCCGTCGGTTCACCGAAAATCCAGGTTCGCGATATGTCGGAGACGTAGTCGTGAACCGCACAGCCGCAATCCATCAGGATAACGCTGCCCTCCTCGACCACCTGCGGCGCATCGGAACCGTGCGGATAGGCGCTCGACTCGTTCAATAACACGCTGGAGAAGCGCACGGTACCGCCAAGCTTGCGCGTTGCATTGCTCATGATCGCGGCGATATCGCGACGGTTCATGCCCTTCTCAACACTCGCATAAACATGCCGGTAGGCCGCCATGGTGACATCGCTCGCTACTTGCATCAGCGCAATCTCATTGGACGATTTAAACATACGACATCCGCGCGTGACCGGATTGGCCGACACCAACGCAAACTCTGGTGCAACCTGCGCAATACCATCCGCAATAAAGTGCCGTGTCGTTTCCTCAATGCCCAACGTACCACTCTTCAGACCGCGGTCGGCGAGAATACCCGCAACCAATGCATACGGATTTTCATGCTCATGCCAGGTTCGCACATCCGTGCCAAAACTCATGCTCTCGCGGACAGAGGGTTCCTCGAAATAGGGCGTCACGAATGCAATCTCACCCTCGCGTGGGATGATGACACCAGTGAATCGCTCTGAGCGCCACCAGCGCACCCCGGTGAAATAGTTCAACGCCGTACCCGCTTCAACGACAATGGCATCAATGTCGTGCTCCGCCATCAAGCGTTGTGCCTTGGCAACACGCGCCAGACGTTCGCCGACGGTGATCGGCACTGCATTCCCGGTCATATCGGTCAGCCTGTCTGATGTCGCTGCACTGGCCACCATCGGCAAGCTGCCAGCAACACCAGCAGCCACCGACAGCTTTAAAAACGCTCTCTTATCCATAGCGTTCAATCCAAGTACTGATGCAGCCAGTCGTTGACCTGCTGATGCCAGTGCATGGAGTTATTGGGTTTCAATACCCAGTGATTTTCGTCCGGAAAGTACAAAAACCGACTTTCGATACCCTGCCTTTGCAACGCAGTGAACGTCGCAATGCCCTGCGTCACCGGCACGCGATAGTCCAACTCGCCGTGAATCACCAACATTGGTGTTTGCCATTTCGACACATGCAACGCCGGATTGTGTTTCTCG
>JBCCZN010000132.1:0-7876 GCA_039187375.1 Pseudomonadota bacterium | reverse complement strand
CTGCCGGTACCCACGTTCGGTGTGTTGTTGACACTCCAATAGGCATCCAGCGGTGGGAAGACCACGTCGGGATCAGCAGAGAGCACCAGTTCAATACCGCGATAGATGGTATCCAGCACGGAGAATGGCGCTGCAGCCCGCGTATTGCCGTAGCCTGCGCCGGTCCAACCGGAGGGTGCATCCAAATCGACGGTTTGAGTACCCGGCGATGCATTGAATGCAGCGCCGTCCAGCACGTATAACGCGCGATCGGCAAGGTCCAGAGCCGGGTTTGAGGTGTTGTCGCGCACCTCGACGTCCCATCCGGGTGTGCCGGCTTGTTTGAGCTCGGCACGCACGCGGACAAATACTGAGGTACCGGCAGCCATGGCCGTCATGCTGTAGTCACCATTGTTGTCCGTCGTCGTCTGCGCCAGAACCGTAGTGCCGTTGGCCGCATCGACCAGCTGCACCGTGGCACGTCGAATCGGCAGGTACGTCGTCGTGCCGTAGCTCAATCCGCCCGCAGCGCTGGAATACGGTACCGACTCGTAACGCGCCTTGCCGCTGACAATGGCGGCGGTCAAATTCTCGAACACGGTGACCACAACATCATCAAATGAGGTGGCATTGCCGGCATCGGTCACGGTCAACCTGAAATTCAGCGCAACACTGCCAGTTACCGAAGGTGCGGTGAACGTCGGCTGCACTGCGGCGGCGTCGCTGAGCACGACGGCCGGTCCCGTGCCCGTTTGCGTCCAGGCATAGGTCAGACCCGATACCGGGTCATCATCGCTGGAGGCACTGCCATCCAGGGTCACAATCGTATTTTGTTCTACGCTCTGATCAGGACCGGCATCGGCCGTTGGCGCAACATTGGCCAGGACTGTGATCGTGACCGAGTCAGTTGCGCTCAAGTTGCCCACGTCAGTGACGGTCAGCTCAAAAATCAAGTCTTCATCGGCACTGACGTCCGGCGCAGCAAAACTGGGGGTCAGCGTATCGCTGCCGTTGAGGGTCACATTGGTGCCTGCCGTCTGGTTCCAGGCATAGCTCAAACCGCTGGTTCCAGCGTCATCAGTTGCCGATCCGGCCAACGAAACCGTGACGAACCGCGCGACCGTCTGGTCCGGGCCCGCTTCTGCTGTCGGCGCCTGATTGACCGGTGGCGGCGGCTCAAACGCATTACCACCACCGCTGCTGCCACCACAGGCCGCAAGCAGACCTACTACTGACAAAAACAGTAGGTTGCGTGACATTTTTGCAACTGACATTAATTTTCTCCGACACGCTCAAACTGAGAACTCAGGTGTAAAGTGTCACATTCACGCTGATATCATTTGTTCGATCTGATCACAAAAGTTAAGACAACATGTCAAATAAAAAAATCCTCGTCACAGGCGGCGCGGGCTATATTGGCAGCCATGTCGTACGCCAA
Source organism: Pseudomonadota bacterium (assembly GCA_039187375.1). Lineage (GTDB taxonomy): Bacteria > Pseudomonadota > Gammaproteobacteria > Steroidobacterales > Woeseiaceae > CALBPI01. The sequence continues at coordinate 6,459 of JBCCZN010000132.1, read as the reverse complement.
CTCGGCGAACAAGGCGAAGCGGTGGTCGTGCTCGACAACCTGTACACGGGCTTTCGCGATGCCGTGACCTATGGCGACTTCGTCGAGGGCAACACCGGCGACATCGAGTTGTTACAGAAGCTGTTTGATGCGCATGAGATTGATACGGTGATGCACTTTGCCGCCCACACGGTCGTGCCGGAATCGGTCTCCAATCCGCTGAAGTACTACGGCAACAACACAGCCAATACTCGTAACCTGCTTGAGGTCGCCAACGATCACGGCGTCAAACATGTCGTGTTCTCGTCGACGGCCGCCGTCTACGGCATCCTGGAGACAGGCACCGCAAGCGAAGAGGCGCCGACGCACCCAATCAACGCCTACGGCACCAGCAAACTGATGAGTGAGTGGATGCTGCGGGATCTGGCCGCCGCCGGTGGACCCAGCTATGTCGCACTGCGCTATTTTAATGTTGCGGGATGCGATCCTGAAGGACGCATCGGTCAGTCGACGCCCAACGCCACATTGCTCACCAAAGTCGCCTGCGAAGCGGCCACCGGTAAACGCGACGGCGTGATGATATTTGGCACCGACTACGACACGCCAGATGGTACTGGCGTACGCGACTATATCCATGTTGAAGATCTGGCCAGCGCCCATTTGAAAGCGCTTGACTATCTGCGTGCCGGTGGCGACTCATCGACACTCAATTGTGGTTACGGACACGGCTACAGCGTGCGCGAATTGTTGTCTGCAGTCGAACAAGCCAATGGTGCGGCGTTGAACATTACCGAAGCACCCAGACGTGATGGCGATCCACCAACGCTGGTTGCCAAGGCGGATCGCATCCGAGAGGTATTGGGATGGACGCCCGCCTATGACAGCCTCGATGCAATCGTCAGCTCGTCACTGGCTTGGGAAAAGCGCATTGCAGCCAACGAACCCGGCGTGTATTTTCGCCGCTAAAAACGCGAGCACGATTAACCCATGAGTTGGTTCCGCCTACCACGCCCGCGTTCGATCAATGCGCTGGTGCAAATCGGTTATGGGCTGATCATGCTGCCACTGGTCATCGCGTTGCTATGGGCGCTGTTCCAGCTGGATCGCTTTAGCACCCGCAGTGAGTCGTTAATCGTGCGCGGCACCGAGGCAACACAAAATGCACTGAAGCTGCAGGATCAACTCAACATCATGGAGCGCGTGGCGCGCCAATATCAGGTCTCCGAGAACGCTGAAATGATCGGCTTCTTGCAAAGCGACACAATGAGTGTCATGGAGATCATCGATGCGTTGCGACCGTATGCCAGCAATGTCAATGCGCAGGACAACATCAACCGAATTGATCTGAGCGTCACGCAACTGTTGCCCACGCTGTTGCGCGGCCCCCAGTCACCTGAGCTTGCGCTCGCCGGTATTCAAAGACTCGCTGACGCCCGTGCCGATGCTGAGGCGTTACTTGCGGCATTCAATGCCAATATCGAAGCGCAGCTGCTGCAGCTGCAGAACGACGCAGACGAGACACGCGAGGCACTGTTGTGGCAGGCGTTGGCCGTCATCCTCGTCAGCTTACTGGCGATGGCCTTTGTCACCTGGCGGGTCAGCAAACCAATCCGCGTGATCGATGGTGCGATCCGTCAGTTGGGCGAAGGCCAATTCTCGCGTGCCATTGCTGTGCGTGGCCCGCGCGATCTGGAATCACTCGGACTGCAATTGGAGTGGTTGCGCAATCGCCTTCTCGAACTGGCACAGGAAAAAAACCGGTTTCTGCGTCACATGTCGCACGAGCTGAAAACGCCGTTGGCGAATATTCGTGAAGGCACCGAACTGCTGCTAGACGGGTCGGTCGGTGAGTTAGATGACGCGCAGAGTGAGGTCACCGATATCTTGCGCAGCAATGGTCTGAAACTGCAGCGCCTGATCGAAAACCTGCTGAATTTCAGCGCCTGGCAGAATCGTAATGAATCCTTGGCCGCCAGCGAATTTCCGCTCACAAAATTGATCCAGTCGGTGCTTCAGTCACACGCGCTCAGCATTCGCGGTCAGAAAATTCGCCTGATGACCAGCTTTGGCGCAGACCATATCCACGCGGATCGAGAGATGATCAAGACCGTCATGGACAACCTGATTTCGAATGCACTGAAGTTCTCGCCACATGCTGGTTGTATGCTCGTCGCGACCCATCAATTAGACGGCGGCATCATGATTGAAATCGCCGATCAGGGGCCCGGGATTCCCATGAACGAGCGTCGCAAAGTGTTCGAGGCGTTCTATCAGGGTGAGGCAACCCAAGGCGGCTTAGTCGCGGGCACCGGTATCGGGCTCTCTGTCGTGCTCGAATGTGTACAATCGCACGACGGTGTCGTGGAAATCTCGGACGAACAACACGCTGTCAGGACGCAGGCCGGTGATACTGTTATTTTCGGAGGCGCCCATTTTCGCATCATGATTCCCCAGCACGCACAGCCCGACATGCCACAACAGGCGGCGGCGATATGAAGACGTTCGCGCAACTCGTCCTGCTGCTTGCAGCCGCGGCCTCAGTTGCTGGTTGTGAGACTGTCAGCAACGTATTTGATCGTCGCCAAAATGCGACAAATCAAGAACTTAGCGTTGAACCGACCCTGATCAGTGTTTATCTTGACGATGTAGACACACTGTTAAATGGTGATGCAGGAGCCAAGGCATCGGCCTGGCGTGATGTGCAGCTGGATTTTCAGCAAACGCCAACCACCCGCAATGTGTTGCGGTATGCGTTAGCAATGGCCACACCCGGTCATTCAGGCACTGATCTCGCTGCGGCGGACGCACTGTTGACCGATTTATTGCTGACACCCGAGCTGCTGCTGGCAGAAGAAAAACTGCTGGCTAACGTGCACCTCGGACTCATGCGAGATCGGATCACAGTTGAATCCACAGCGCGGCAGGCACGCTCCAGTCAGACTCGCAATGCGGCACGCGAGCTATCGCAGACACGCTCTCAACTCACTATTGTGCGACAGGACAACGAACGACTGCGAACCGCTTTGACGGAAGCAGAAGACAAACTTCGGGCACTGGCAACGATCGAGCGCTCGATCAGAGAACGCAATGATGAATCAAATGGCAACCGCACGAGCACGGACGCGATCAATGGCGACGAATAACGGTCTTCGCAAAATGAAACAACGCGGCAGGATCTTACTGGTCGACGACGATCCGGGTTTGTTGCGACTGATGAGCATTCGACTGCGCGCAGAGAATTACATCGTCGAGGCTGTTGAGAGCGCCATGGCCGCGCTCGCAGTGCTGGGCCGGTTTCAACCGGACCTCGTCATCAGCGACCTGCGCATGGACAAGATGGATGGCATTGGGCTGCTCAACGAATTGCAGCAACGTGCGCCAGGCTTGAATGTATTGATCATGACCGCCCACGGCACCATTCCGGACGCTGTGGAAGCCACCAAGAGCGGCGCTTTTGGCTTTTTGACCAAACCGGTTGAGAAGGATGAATTGCTCAGCCATGTTGAGAAAGCACTGCGGGTATCGTCCAGCGGTTCGAGCAATGAAGACTGGGCCAGCGAGATCATTACGCGCAACGCACAAATGCGCGATAAATTGACGCAAGCTCGTATGGTCGCCGAAACCGATGCGCGGGTTTTGATTACCGGTGAGTCAGGCACCGGTAAAGAGTTACTAGCACGCGCCATTCACCGCGCTAGTCCGCGCGCCAACCAGCCGTTTGTCGCAATCAACTGCAGCGCAATGGCCGAAAACCTGTTGGAGTCCGAGCTGTTCGGTCACACCAAGGGCGCCTTCACCGGTGCCACCAGTGCACACCGCGGACTGTTCCAGGCAGCCAACAACGGTACGTTGCTGCTGGATGAAATCGGCGATATGCCAATGCGGTTGCAGGTCAAACTACTGCGCGTGTTGCAGGAAGATCAGATCCGTCCGGTTGGTAGCACCGACTCAATCCCGGTCAACGTGCGCACCTTGTCTGCCACGCACCGCGACCTGCGTGATTTGATGAGCAAGGGCCAATTCCGCGAAGACCTTTATTACCGATTGAATGTCGTCAATATTGAAATGCCGACACTCGACTCCCGTCGTGAGGACATTCCATTATTGGTCGCCCACTTCCTGCGCCAGCTGTCCGAACAAAATGCTTCAGACCGCAAGGTTTATGCACCAGAAGCACTTGAACTTCTGGTGATGGCTGAATGGCCGGGCAACATCCGCCAGCTGTTCAATGTCGTGCGCCAAAACGTGGCACTGTCAAACTCGCCGGTAATCAGTGCGGAGCTTGTTCGCTCGGCGCTTGGCCAGCATGGTGACAAACTGCCGTCGTTCTCGGATGCGCGCGATGAGTTCACGCGCAATTATTTATCTCAGATTCTCCAGATAACCGGTGGCAACGTCAGCCAAGCGGCTCGCCTTGCAAAACGTAATCGCACCGATTTTTATAAATTGCTGGCGCGCCACGATCTGAACCCGGACGCATTCAAACAGCGCTAACCCGGACTGGAGAGTCAGTCAGACGCGCTTTTGTCTGTATTGGCCTGACCAATACTCTGGTCGATTGCGTGGCGCTCCATAAGGTCGTACAAAGTCGGTCGACTGATACCCAGCAGTGCCGCAGCGCGAGAAATATTACCCTTCGTCTGCACGATAGCCTGTCGAGTTGCCTCAGCCTCAGCCGCATCACGCACTTCGCGCAAATTCAGCGAACGTTGCGCTTCGGGCACGCTTAAACCCAGATCGTCAGCCGTCACCTGCTTGCCGTCAGCCATGATGACGGCACCATTGACCTTGTTGGCGAGCTCGCGCACATTGCCCGGCCAGTCATGCGCCATCAATGCTTCACGGGCATCATCACTGTAGCCGCGAAGATTTTTGTTATGACGGGCCGCCGCCTGGTCGAGCAGTGCACGGGCCAGCATCAAAACGCCATTACCGCGATCACGTAATGGCGGAATGTCGACCTCGATCTCGCAGATTCGGTAGTACAGATCATCGCGAAACTCGCCATTGGCAATTCGCGCTTTAAGATTTTGATTCGTGGCACAAACCACGCGCACATCGACCGGGATTTCAACACGCCCGCCAACTCGCTCAACCACTCGTTCTTGCAGAAACCGCAGCAGCTTGGCTTGCAAGGACATCGGCATGTCACCGATTTCATCCAGAAATAACGTCCCACCACTGGCCACTTCAACCTTGCCCGGCGTGGTCTTGGTAGCACCGGTGAATGCGCCCTTCTCAAACCCAAATAACTCCGACTCGAGCAGATTCTCAGGGATGGCTGCACAGTTGATGGCCACGAATGCCTCGGACTTGCGTGGACTTAACCCGTGCAGAGCGCGTGCAAGCACCTCCTTGCCGGTGCCGGATTCACCCAACAGCAGTGTTGTCGCATCCGTGGGCGCAACCTTCTCGATCGTCCGACACACTTTCAGCATCGACTCACTGACCGCAATCACCCCATCCAGTGGTGAGTGACTCTCCGCCTCTCGCAAGCGACGATTTTCGTGCTCAAGCTTCGCCAGCGTGAAGGCACGGCCGACCAGCAATTTGAGCACATCCAGGTCGGCCGGTTTCTGATAAAAATCGTATGCACCAGCGCGCACTGCTTTCAGGGCATTGTCTTTATCACCGTGGCCCGTCACGACGATTACCTTCGTGTGCGGTGCCAGCGTCAGGATTTCGGAGACACAGGCAAGCCCCTCTGTGACCCCCTCTGCGTCGGGCGGTAACCCCAGATCCTGCAACACCACCATCGGCTCAAAGCGACGCACCGCATCAATCGCATCCTGACGGCTCTCGACCTGTACTAATTCATAGTCGTCAAACACCCATTTGAGCTGACTTTGCAGCCCGGCGTCATCTTCGACAATTAGCAGGTGCGGTTTGTGGTTTGCCATAGGTTTGAGGTCATTCTTTGAACGCGCTGAAGTGTGCCATGAGCGTCTTGGTTTGGGCAGTATCTGAGTCACGCCTGCCAGTGCGATGGCGTTCACGCACGCACAGCCCGACACGCCTGGCAAAACCCTCACCCCAAACCCTGTCACAGTTTATACGAAGGTGATTGACAATCATTCTCATTTTTATCAACCTTCGTTGTATGTACGTGTGTATTTGCCAAGCGATCACCGAAAAGCAGGTTGCCGCAGCCGTAAACAATGGTGCGGACACGGTGGAGGCCCTGCGGGATCAACTGGGCGTAGCAAGCTGTTGTGGCACCTGCGCGCCGACAGCAGAAGAAGTCATTGCGCAAACTCGCGCAGCAAGCAAGGCCCAGCCGAAACGCTATATTCCCGCCGCGAACCCGGCCTGAAGCGCCCTGCCACTTAGGCGTGTAACCGCTCCGCCACCCATAGTCTTAACTTCCTGATTAATAACAAAAATTTAAGAATTACGACACCTTTAATGTAGTGTTATTGCGTCTGCGTAACAAACGCTAATACGAGTGATTTTCGTTTAATAACAATGACTTGCATGATT
>JBCCZN010000131.1:0-7940 GCA_039187375.1 Pseudomonadota bacterium | reverse complement strand
CAGTGCCAGAATACGGTGCGATGTACTGCATGGCAGCGGACTGTGCAGCCGAGGCGTTCACAACGATGGTGTGATCCATCGCACCCTCTTCTTCGAGCTTGCGAACGACTGCCGCTACCGATGAGTCTTTTTGACCGACGGCAACGTAGATACACTTAATGCCAGTGCCTTTCTGGTTGATGATCGCATCAATTGCCACCGCGGTTTTACCGGTCTGGCGGTCACCAATGATCAGCTCACGCTGACCGCGACCGATCGGCACCATCGCATCAATCGCCTTCAGGCCCGTTTGGACCGGCTGGTCAACCGACTTGCGGTCGATGACGCCCGGCGCCACCTTTTCGATCGGTGAGGTATCGGCGGTCTCAATTGGTGCCTTGCCGTCGATGGCCTCACCCAGTGAGTTAACCACACGACCCAACAGGGCCTCACCAACTGGCACTTCCAAAATACGACCGGTCGTCTTAACCGTGTCGCCCTCTGAGATGTGCTTGTAATCACCCAACACAACGGCGCCGACTGAATCCTGCTCGAGGTTCAACGCCAAACCAAACGTGCCGCCGGGAAACTCCAACATCTCACCGTACTGGGCATCAGCCAGACCGTGGATGCGGGTAATGCCGTCCGACACCCCGATAATCGTGCCGACGTCGCGCGATTCCGCGGCCGCATCGAAATTTTTGATTCGAGCTTTGATCAGTTCACTGATCTCAGACGCTTTGAGTGACATGAGTCGTTGCTTTTATTTGGCCAGCACCGTGGACAGCCTTGCGAGCTGACCACGAACCGAGCCATCGATGACGTAATCACCAGCACGGATTACCGCACCGCCAATCAGGTCTTCATCAATCGTTGTATGTATGTTGACGTCGTTGCCGAGTCGCTCGACCAGCACTTTGCGTATCGAATCCAGCTGCGCCGCGTCCACCTGCGAGGCGGAAGTGACCGTGACGTCGACCACCTTTTCTGACTGCAGTTTCAGCGCATCGACCTGTGCAGCGATCTCGGGCAGAACTTCCAGCCGACCGTTATCGATAAGTAACTTCAGCAGATTGGTACCATCGCCGGCGGCTAGCGGCGCCGCCGCGTCAATCTCGGCTAACGTGCCTTGCAGAAACTCCAGCAATGCCGAATCGCTGACCTTGGGATGACCGATCAGCGCCGACACACTGTCGTCGCTGACAACCTCAGCAGCCGCCTGAATCGCTGCTGCCGTTTTCGCCAGCGTGCCATCGTCCTTGGCGACATCAAAGATCGCCTGGGCGTAAGGTCGAGCGAGGGTATCGTTATCCGCCATCAAGTCGCCCCGATCAGATTTCGCTTGCCAGATCGCTCAGCAGGTCGCTATGCGCACTGCCGTCGATTTCACGCCGCAGAATTTTCTCAGCGCCAGCAATTGCTACCGCCGAAACCTGTTCACGCAATGACTCACGTGCACGGTTGGTTTCCTGCTCGATCTCCGCCTGAGCTGCAGCAATCTGGCGCTCGCGCTCGCGTTGGCCTTCTTCTTTACCCTCGGCGATGATCTCGTTCGCACGTGAACGCGCTTGATCGATGATTTCCGCTGCCTGTTGGCGCGCTTCACCGACCAGTTCACCGACCTGCGACTCTGCTTTGGCGAGGTTTTCTTCACCGCGCTCAGCAGCCGCCAGTCCGTCAGCAATCTTCTGCCGACGCGCGTCAATGGCTTCAATCAACGGAGGCCAAACCTTCCACATCACAAACCCCACAAACAGCAGGAATGTGATCATCTGGCCTATGACACTAATATTTGGGTCCATGAATTGGCCTCCAGTAGTGCTCGGTCGTCGCTAAGCTACGCGGCGATTATCCGCCCGCAACTGCGCTCAACAATGGGTTTGCGAACAGCAGCAAAGCGGCGAACGCGACACCGATAATCGACAATGCGTCGAGCAGGCCAGCGATAATGAACATACGGCCCTGCAGCATGTTGCCCAGCTCAGGCTGACGCGCGACGCCTTCGAGGAACTTGCCGCCCAGCAGACCAAAACCGATGCCGGTACCCAGTGCGGCGAACGCGAGGATCATGCCGACGGCGATGGCGGTGCTGCTCTGAATTTCAGCGATGAGAGCTTCCATGGTGACTCCTAAATCAATAACGCAAGTGCGTATTCAACAAATTACTTAGTGTTTTTCGTAAGCAAGGTTCAGGTAAACCACTGTCAGCGTCATAAAAATGAACGCTTGCAGCGGGATGACCAGAATGTGGTAAATCGCCCAAACCGCACCGGGAACAGGCTGAATGTAAATCGGCAACAAGGCGATCAGCATAAAGATCAGCTCTGCGGCGTAGAGGTTTCCGAACAACCGGAGCGCCAACGACAATGGCTTGGCGAGCAGCTCGACGGTATTGAGAATCAGGTTGAAGGGCAGCAGCCACGGGCCGAACGGGTGGAACAACCACTCTTCGAGATAGCCCTTCGCGCCCTTGCCTTTAAAGCTGTAGATGATGATCAGCGCAAACACCGTCAACGACAGACTGAAGGTTGCGTTCACATCAGCCGACGGGACAATTCGCATGTAGTCCAGGTGCAGCACGTCGTGGGCGAAGATCGGCACCAGATCGACCGGCAACAGATCGAGCAGGTTCCAGAACATGACCAGCATGAAAATCGTCAGCGCCAGCGGTGCGACAAATTGACGCGGGCCGTGGAAACCGTCTTTGACCGAGTCATCGACGAACTCGATGACCATCTCGATAAACGCCTGGAATCTTCCCGGGACACCGGTGGTGGCACGACGTGCGGCCATCCAGAAAATACCGATGAACAACAATCCACAGACCCACGTCCAAAATAACGTGTCGACGTGCACCTTCATGAAACCTTCGCCAATCGACAAATGTTCCAAGTGATGAGAGACGTATTCGCTTGCGGTCTGTTTTCCGGAGTCGCTGGCCATTCGCTCGCTACACTCTTGCCTATGTCATGCCTATCGTCTCGCCGCACCTCTTATATGGTGCCGACAAGCGCCGTATCAATCTGCTGAGTGGCTCGCGGGCGAGTCCTCAGCGATGCGCCATCTCAGCGCAGCGAAGTACACACCCAACGTCGCAACGAACGTCGTTGCGAACGGTATGAACCCCGTCTTGAAATATTTGGCCACAAGACCAAACATCAGCATCGCACCAAAGAGCTTGAACACCTCAGCACGATAGAAAGCCGCCACGATCGACTCGGGCGACTGTGCGTTCTTCCGGCCAAATACCCGGACTGCAAACTGCAGGCTTAGTAATGCGCTGCCGAGGCCGCCTGCCAAAGCCGCGTAAGCGGCGGCGGGGCTCTCGACCAGCCACATCAACGCTCCCACGCAACCAGTCACGACCTGCCACGCAATAATGCGGACGGGGACAGCGCGTGCCTGCACTGTACTTCTCCTCGGCCGAGCCAACGTGAAAGCGGGCGCAGTATATAGTCTATGGCGCGCCGCAGCAATCACTCCAGACCACAAAATCAGGGCTTTTCGGGGGCTTATGTCAGACGATCAGCGACGCACCAGACTGAGAGTTCCGGCACAGATATGGTCCGATGGTTCAGGTAAATTTTCACATCGGGTCGCCGCTAGCAATTGACTGGGTGACAGAGTGAATCACGAGGCGGCAGCAGAATGGAATTTACCCGCGAAGAATTGGAGCAGGCGTTCGCCGAGGACCAGTTTCTGGTCCAGTACCAACCCAAAATGGCCCGAATGACCGGGCAGCTGGACTGGGTTACAACCGAGGCCGAAGCGCTGATCCGTTGGCGCCACCCCGAATATGGCCGCATCTCACCGATGCAATTTCTACCGGATGTTGCTGAAGCGGGCCTGATGGGTCGGCTCAACGACTTTGTCTTGCGCCAGACCTTGGGACAACTCACACGTTGGCGCGAGAATGGTTTGAACCTGAATGGATGCGTGAACCTCGACAGCTCGCTGCTCGCCGATCTTGAACTGGCGGGTCATTGCGAACGACTGACTGAAGAATTTGGGTTGCCCTGTGATGCGATCACGTTTGAAGTCGCACAGCCCAATATCGCCGGTTCTGAATCCGACTGCGCGCTGGTGATTTCCGCCTTGCGACGCAAGGGATTTCGACTATCGCTGGACGATTTCGGTGCGGCGCGTAACTCACTCAGCGCATTCGGCAAGCTTGATTTCGATGAAATCAAGATTCACGCATCGCTGCTGATTCAAGCGCGCGATAACGCCATCACGCGCCAGGCATTGGCCGCCGTGACCGGCATGGCTCACGCCTTGGGTATCACCGTCTGCGCCGAAGGTGTCGAGGATGAGGCGACCTTCGAGTTTCTGAAGGAAATTCGCTGCGACAAGATGCAGGGCTATTTCATCTCCGAAGCGGTGATGCCCGACATCATTCAGCGCGCCTATCCGGCGGTAGATGCGGCGAACGCACTGGACGTGATCACCGAAACCAGTGGGATCTACAAGGCGCAATCGGGATTGCCAATCTAGCGCAGTCTATTTGCGCAGCTTTTCGAGTATGCCATCGAGCTCGTCGAGCGAGGCATAACTGATGTTGAGCTGACCCGCCCCGTTACCGGACTGTTTGAGCGCTACTGGCGCACCCAGCAACTGCTGCAACTCCTGCTCCAAGGTCACGATATTCGGATCGCGGGTCGGCGTTTTGGTCGTTTTTGGTGGCGGGTTGTTGATCAAACGCACACGTTTCTCGGTTTCGCGCACAGACAGCTTGCGCGCTGCCACTTCGCGTGCCAGCGCGGTTTGTGCCCTGCCTGCCGGAATACCCAGCAACGCTCGCGCATGCCCCATGTCGAGCTTGCGCGCCTCCAGCATTTGCTGCACGTCCTCGCCCAGCTCCATCAAACGCAACAGATTGCTCACCGATGCACGCGAGCGACCGACCGCATCGGCGCCCTCTTGATGCGTCAGATCAAACTCATCAATCAACCGCGACAACGCTCGAGCCTCTTCCATCGCGTTCAAGTCTTCGCGCTGAATATTCTCAATCAGCGCCATCGCCACGGCTTGACGGTCGTCGACTGCGTGTACGATCACCGGTACCGTCTGCAGCCCGGCTTTTTGTGCGGCACGCCAACGACGCTCACCGGCGATGATCTCGTAGCGTTGCTCGCCACCACCGGTCGTGATCGGTCGCACCGCCAGCGGTTGAACAACGCCCTGCGCCTGGATTGAAGCGGCCAGTTCATCCAGTGAGTCATGTCGCATATCGACGCGCGGCTGGTAACGACCGCGCTGCAACAGGTCGACCGGCAGCTCGCTGACCTCCCCGCCGGAAGTCACCGTTGCGGGTGTCTCGCCCGCCAGATTATTTTGCTCGCCAGACACTTGCGCCTTGGCCGCGTCACCCAGTAACGCGCCGAGGCCGCGACCCAGACTTTTTCTTTTATTTGCCATGCGTTGTCGTTCAGTCCGCTACCGCCGCGAGCGATTCCTCGCGACGAATGATTTCCCCGGCCAGTGCCAGATAGGCCAGCGCACCGCGTGAATGACGATCATGCAGCAATACCGGACGTCCGAAACTGGGTGCCTCGGCGAGCCGTACATTGCGCGGGATAATCGTGCGATACACCTTGTCACCAAAATGCTCATGCAATTGCGCCGAAACGTCGTTGGCGAGATTGTTGCGCGGATCAAACATGGTGCGCAACAGGCCGTATACGTCCAGATCCGGATTGACGCTCTCGCGGACCTGTTCAACGGTGCCCAGCAAAGCGGTCAAACCTTCCAGTGCATAGTATTCACATTGCATTGGAATCAGCACACCGTGCGCGGCTGTCAATGCGTTGACCGTCAACATGTTAATCGACGGTGGGCAATCAATCAGCACGAAATCATACATGCCCAACACCGGCGCCAGCGCCTTGCGCAGACGCAGCTCACGACCGATTTCCTGCAGCAGCTGCACCTCGGCCAGCGTCAGATCCTCATTGCCGGGCAGGATTGCGAAATTGCTATCTGGCGCCGCCACGATCGTATCGGCTGCCGTCGCGTCATTAAGCAATACGTCACAAGCGCTGCGTTCGAGCGACATTTTATCAACGCCGCTGCCCATCGTTGCGTTGCCCTGCGGATCGATATCGACCAGCAACACACGTCGTTGCGTCGCTGCCAGCGACGCTGCCAGATTTACGCTGGTTGTGGTTTTGCCCACGCCGCCCTTCTGATTGGCAACGGCGATAACTCGGGTCATGTCTCGCTCACTGTGTTGGCTGTAGCACGACAATATGCCGTGTTGCGTCGACAAAGGGTACCACTACCGGCTCGATGCGCGTGTGCCAGCCATCACCCAGTGCAGCCCATTCCTCTTCGTCCAAATGACCCTTCATCGCAATGATACTGCCGCCAGGCGCCAACAAGTGCGCACTCCAGTCAACGATATCCTGCAACGAGGCGAAGGCTCTGCAAATCACCGTATCGAAACCCTCGGAGTCGCTGAACTCCTGCACCCGAGCGTGCACGGTTGTCACGTTCTGCAGATCGAGTTGACTGGCAGCCTGGCGCACGAAGCGCAGTTTCTTGGCATGCGAATCCAGCAAACAAAACTGTACCGCCGGATTGAGCAGTGCCAACGGGAGACCGGGAAACCCCCCGCCAGTACCCACGTCAACAATTCTTGGGCCGTGAACAAAACGATGCGCCGACAGGCTGTCGAGCAGATGTTTGGCGAGGATGCCGTGCGCATCGGTGATCGAGGTCAGATTGTAGGCGCGGTTCCAGTGCTGCAATAAACCGATCAGGGCACAAAGACGCTCGGCGTCAGCCTCACAGAGACTGACGCCGAGCTCATTGGCACCTGCCAGCAGTTGCTGTTGCAACCGGCTGTCGATTAGCGCTGCAGCAACCGTAGCTCGACTCGGCGATTTGCCGCCTTGCCTTCTACGGTGCTGTTATCGGCGATCGGCTGCGCCTCACCATAACCACGCACTGTCAGGTTGGCGCCGTTGGCACCGTTCTCGACGAGGAAGTTACGCACGCTGCGTGCGCGGCGCTCCGACAACGACGCGTTGTACTCCGCAGCACCATCGCTGTCAGTGTGACCGGCAATTTCCACGATCAGATCGTTGTTTTTCTGCAGTGTTGCAGCCGCATCGCGCAACACCTGTTCACTGCCGCCGAGCAACTCATCGGAGTTGGTCGCGAAGTTAACACCCGGCAACTCAATCACGTCCTTGATCTCGCAACCGCGAATATCAACTCGTACACCGGCCTTGGTGTCGGGACAACGATCCTTGCTATCGACGACAGAATCGCCATCCGAATCCACTTCACAACCATCGGCATCGACGCTCGCGCCAGCAGGTGTACGTGGGCATTGATCAATATCATCGGCGACGCCGTCGCGGTCGCTGTCGAGCTTGATCTCGCAACCGGTCGCGTCAACGCGAGCACCCGGTTTCGAATTCGGGCATTGATCGTTGCGATCCACGACGCCGTCCTTGTCACTGTCCAGCTCACAACCATTCGCACCAACGATCACACCGGTCGCCGTGTTGGGACATTCATCCAGCGAATTCGATACACCATCGTTGTCCGAATCCGACGACACTCGGGGGCCGCCACCAAAACCAAACTGGAAACCAGCGCTGTAAACCTGATCTGTGTATTCGGTGCCACCCAGTTCATTACGCAGCCGGTATTGCAAGCGCAAGGCGAAGCGCTCGGTCGGGCTCAGCATCACACCGGCACCCACGGAGCCGGTTAACAAATTGTCTTCGTTATCGATCGTCTTGTAATCGGTCTGCAAATTGCTCAGACCACCCAGCAAATACGGTGAGAACCAACCCGCTCGATTGAACACCAACAGACCGTTCACACCGAACTCAAGGTGATCCTGATCAAATCCCATGCCGTCTGCATCTAGACTGGCACTGTGTATGAAGCCTTCGATTGAAAACTTGTCGTTAAGGCCGCGCCCGACTGCTAATGAGAAGCCGGTG
>JBCCZN010000130.1:0-7966 GCA_039187375.1 Pseudomonadota bacterium | reverse complement strand
CCGCCAGGGCGGGCAGGAATTTACGCAACATGTATTTCGCTCCTTTACATCAGTTGCAATGTGTCTAGCCCGTGTTCGAGGCTCACATTGGGGCGGATGCAAAAGTGCGAGAAATTGCTATCTCGACAAAAAATCGACAGACGCAAATACGTCTAGTTTATTGGCAGTCTTTTAATCACATCTTTAGTGTCGGGTGTCACGCCGCGCCAGATACGGAACGACTCGGCGGCTTGCTCGATCAGCATCCCCCAACCCGAACGAATGCGAGCGGCGTCATGGGTTGCGGCCCAACGCATAAAGGGGGTCTCGCTGAGTCCATAACCCAGGTCGTAACAGTCGCTGTGGCGAGGTGTAATCGCGATATGCGGAAACGGCATTTTCTCGTCGGTCAGACCAATTGAGGTGGCGTTGATGATCAGGTCATACGGGTCATCGGACTCGCGAATGTCGGAGAATCGAATCGCACGCACGGCGCCGAGCGTGCCAAAGTGATTGGCGAGCGCGTCGGCTTTACCGATGGAACGATTGGCAATGACAAGCTGCTCTGGTTCAAGTTCCAGCAGTGGTGCCACGATGCCTTGTGCGGCACCACCGGCGCCAAGCAGCAGTATGCGTTTGCCGCCTACGTCGTATTGCCAGTGATGGGTCAGATCGCGAACCAATCCCAAGCCGTCGGTGTTGTGGCCGACAATCCGGTCTGATTTCAGCTCCAAGGTATTGACTGCGCCAGCGATGCTCGCTTCCTCACTCAGCTCGTCAACCAGCCGGGTGATTGCCGTTTTGTGCGGCACGGTGACGTTGAGACCGCGCCCGCCGTTGCGCTGAAAGTGCCGCACGATCGTATCGAGTTTGTCTTCCGGCGCTTCGATCAACTCATAGGTCATTGCCTGATCCGTCTGATCCGCGAACAGTCGATGGATAAACGGTGAGCGGCTTTGCGCCACCGGATAGCCAATCACGCCATAGCGATCGAGAATCGCGGTCTGGTCGTCAGACATCACATGCTCCTTGCAACAGAGATATTAATTTTTGGTTTCCAGCAGCCAGCGACTGGCCTCAATGGCGCTGTACGTGAGAATCGCTCTGGCACCCGCGCGCTTGATCGACAACAAGGCCTCCAGCGTCGTCGAGCGCGCATCCAGCCAGCCATTGGCTGCCGCCGCTTTCAACATCGCGTACTCACCGGAAACATGATAGGCGGTCACCGGTATTTCGAATGCGTCATTCACCCGTCGAATAATGTCCAGATAGGGCAGAGCCGGCTTGACCATGACCAGATCGGCGCCTTCCAGCACATCCAGCTCCACTTCGCGCAGGGCCTCGTGGCTGTTGGCGGGATCCATCTGATAGCTGTGTTTACCACCGCCACCCAGATTGCCTGCTGAGCCAACCGCGTCGCGAAACGGGCCGTAGAAGCTCGACGCATATTTGGCGGCATAGGACAGGATCAGTGTGTTGTTGAAGCCGTTGACCTCGAGGGCGCGGCGCAAGGCACCGACGCGGCCATCCATCATGTCAGACGGCGCCACAATATCAGCTCCGGCGCGGGCGTGGCATAGCGCCTGACGCTCCAGCATCGCGACGGTGACATCATTGAGCACATAGCCCGCTTCGTCGATGACGCCGTCCTGACCGTGGGTAGTGTAGGGATCCAGTGCGACATCGGTGATGACGCCAAGATCGGGATAGGCGGCCTTGATCGCGCGAATGGTGTTGGGTACTAGCCCATCGTCATCGCAGCACGCGCCACCATCTTCGCTTTTGTGCTCGGCGCCAACGACCGGGAAGAGCACGACGGCAGGGATGCCCAGTGCGACAACCTCGGCCAGATGTTCGATCAGTTTGTCGATTGAACGCCTGCGCACACCGGGCATGGATGGCACCTCGACCTCGGTGTTTTCTCCCTCGGTCATAAACACCGGGTAAATGAAATCAGCAGGACTGAGAGTGTGTTCTGCCAGCATGTCCCTGAGCCAGCCGTGGCGGCGGCGCCGACGCATGCGGGTCAGCGGGAAGCCGGGCGTCTTGTCGTTATGCATTCAGTCGGCCTGATACCGAAAAATAATCCCGATTTTCACTATTCTGGCGCATGGTGTCCAAGTAAAGTGTCGATTTTGTGGCTCGATGCGCACCGGAACGACCGGTTGGCCGCCTTGTATGCGTGTTTTGATGGGGTTCTAACGGGTGTTCTTAGATGCCACAACCTGCTAATGATCGCGCGCGCCAGCGCCGGTTCGACAGGCTGGTCAGCGTGTATCGCGAAGATATGTACCGCTACGCTTATTGGCTGTCGCACGATGCACAGCTGGCCCAGGATGTCGTGCAGGATGCCATGTTGCGTGCCTGGCGATCGCTCGATGCGTTGCGCGAGGATGAGGCGGCCAAGCCCTGGTTGTTGACGATTGTGCGACGGGAAAACGCGCGGTTCTTCGAGCGTAAACGACTGGAGACGGTCGATATTGATGAATTGGTTGGTGCACCGACGATGCATCTAGCGACCGAGCACGACACCGACCGGGACGATTTGGTCCAGTCGATGCAGACGCTGGAGCCTGAATATCGCGAACCGTTGGTGTTGCAGGTGTTGCTTGGACATTCGACGAAAGAAATTGCGCAGATCATGGGTCTTAGTGATGGTGCAGTACTCACGCGGCTGCATCGGGCGCGAAAAAAGTTGATTGCGTCTTTCGATTTGGGTGATCCGGCAACATGAATTTCGAGGAATTTGAAAAACGGATTCTGGCGGATCCGTTTACGACCGATCCGCAATGTCTCGAGCAGGCCAAACGGTCTGAGGCGTGCGCGCGTCTGCAGCGCCAAGCGCAGGCGCTCGACCAGCAGCTGGAGGCGATCATGAATGTGCCGTGCCCGCCTGAGTTGCTGGAGCCAATGCCGGACATGGCGGCGCTGAGTGATGCCGATCTGGATAGTGAGCGTCTCTCCGCTGATGACAATGTGGTGTCGCTGGGCTCGATACGCAATCGCGGTCAATCGGGACCGGCAGCGCGTTGGCGGGTGCCGGTATGGGCGGGGGTTGCAGCCAGCGTGGCACTGGTTGCCGCACTGTTCCTACGCGAGCAACCGGTTGAGCCAGTGCCGACAATGGACACCGGCAATGCGTTGGTGGCCGAGCTGGTCGAGCACATGAGTCACGAGCCCTATGCCATGCGGCGCGCCGATACCGCAGTGAGCGACACCGCATTGGCATCGGTATTGAATCCAGCGCGTGCCAGTGTGGACGAGATGCCGGCTTTGGTCAGTTACGCGCGCAGCTGTATCGTCAACGGCCGCTCCGTGCCGCACCTCGTGGTGCAGGGTGAAGCCGGGCCGGTGACCTTATTGTTGCTACCAGACGAATCGGTCGATGGTCCGATATCGATCATGCAGGATGGCATCGAAGGCGTGTTGCTGCCGGTTGGTAACGGCAGCATCGCGATCATGGGCCCGGATAAAGCCAGCGTGGAAGCCGTGCGTGATCAGGCGCTGGCAGGCGTACAGTTCGACATTTGATTTCGCCGTTTTGATCGCTCCACCTGGCCCCGTTTTGTCGCTGTTTGGGCGTGTTTGGGCGTCGTATTTGACTGGTGTTCACATTAGCCTTGGGTCATGAATACGACGAGCGAACCCGCTGCGACGGTCTGTCCCTGGTCAACCGGGGTCAGTGATGCCTACCAGGCCTATCACGATCAAGAATGGGGCGTGCCGGTAGCCCATGACGCCACGTTATTCGAGTTTCTGGTGTTGGAAACCGCGCAGGCAGGATTGTCGTGGTCGACGATATTGCATAAGCGAGACGGTTATCGATCAGCGTTTGCCGGGTTCGACCCCCACCGCGTAGCACGCTTTGATTCGATGAAGATGCAGGCGTTGCAGCAGGATACGGGCATTGTGCGCAATCGTCTTAAGATCGCAGCGACAGTGACGAACGCACAACGTTTTTTGCAGGTGCAGGCGGAGTTTGGATCGTTTGCGCGCTATCTGTGGGCGTTCGTGGACGGTGAGCCAATACAAAACCACTGGCAGTTGCAGTCGGATTGCCCGGCAACCTCGACGGTTTCGGACGCGCTGGCCAAGGACCTGCGCAAGCGCGGCTTCAAGTTCACCGGCTCAACGACTATGTACGCATTTATGCAGGCTGTCGGCATGGTCAATGACCACGTGATTAACTGTCCGCGCTATGCGGCCTGTGCCGAGCTAGCGGCCCGATTTGAGGTCGATTAGTCGCTGCGGGCCAATGTGTCGGCAATGGCACGCCAGACCGAGGCATTAACACCAAGTCCGAAGTGCTTGCCATCGACAACAATGTTGCGCGCTTGATCGTTGTAGCGATCGACTGAGGCGCTCCAGCCGACAACCCCATCGCTTTTGCTGTAAATCGACGTGACCGGTTGTGAAAAGCCGATTTTGTTGCGCGCCAGCACGTCTTGCTCGAACGCATCCAGATCTAGTGTGCGGCTTTCAGCAAAGCGCTCTGCAACCGCGGTGTACTTCGGTCCACCACTAATCGGTGAACCGAATGTGATTACCTCTCTGACCACATCCGGGTACAGGCGCGCCAATTCGCGGGCTACCGCACCACCCAGACTCCAGGCGATCAGTGTGATCGGCTCGCCGCAGCGCGCCGCCAGTGTCTCTACCTGCGGTGCAACCGCTTCAACCATACCGTCGACATCACCATCATTGCGGCCAATTTCCCAGTCATAAACCCGGTAGCCGAGTTTCTTTAAGAAACCTTTGAGCGGCCACATCGAGTAGCGGTCGGCACGAAAACCCGGTAGCAGTAACAGTGGTCGTCCATCACCCCGGGGAGCACCGATCAGCGCCGGTGCACGCCAGAGCAGTGACAGCGCATCAACGGGCGCTGACAACTCCAGCAGGGTATTGATTCGGGTAGGTGGTTTTAGAGGTGACTCCAGGTCACTGCGTTCAGCCAAACGGTGAGCCATCGTATGTCTGCGCCTCTTATATCGCTGCGAATATGCTGGAGGTGTGGGCGAAACTCTTGAATTCAATGGCGTTGCCGGACGGATCGGTTACGAACAAGGTCGATTGTTCGCCGATTTCACCGGCAAACCGCGTATGCGGCTCGATCAGAAAATGCAATCCTGCATCGTCAAGGCGGGCCGCCAAGGTCCGCCATTGAGCCGGTTCCAGGATGACCCCAAAGTGGCGCACCGGCACAGCATCGCCATCGACAGGATTGGTAGCGATGTCCTCAACAGCATCAGTCAGATGCAGTGTGACCTGATGCCCAAAAAAATTCAGATCAACCCAACGCGGGTCACTGCGACCCGTCGAACACCCCAGCGTTTGGGTATAAAACGCTAGCGTCGCGTCGAGATCGCGCACCGGTAAGGCGAGGTGAAACGCAACACTCATCGACCCTGCGTCAGCTCATTCAGCCAGTCTTTTGGTTTTAGCCAGTAGTCCGTCAATGCTGCCTCAGGTGTATCGGCCTCGGGTTGGTAGGCATATTGCCAGCGTACTAACGGTGGCAGCGACATCAGGATCGACTCGGTGCGGCCACCAGACTGCAGGCCGAACAGTGTGCCGCGGTCATACACCAGGTTGAATTCGACATAGCGCCCGCGCCGGTATAGCTGAAATTCACGTTCATGTTCGTTGTAGGGCGTATCTCGACGGCGCTCAACGATCGGTTCGTACGCGGGCAGAAAGTGATTGCCGACCGATTGCATAAACGCGAATGAACGCTCGAAGCCCCATTCATTTAAATCATCGAAAAACAACCCGCCAACGCCGCGTGTCTCGTCGCGATGGGGTAAGAAGAAATAGGAATCACACCACTTTTTGTAGCGCTCGTAGACGGCATCACCGAACCGCTCACAGGCGTTGTGGGCGGTTTGATGCCAATGCAATACATCTTCCGCGACCGGGTAAAACGGGGTGAGATCAAATCCCCCTCCAAACCACCAGATCGGTTCAGCGCCTTGCGCCTCGGCGGCAAAAAACCGCACATTGGCGTGGGTCGTCGGGATATGCGGGTTATTTGGATGAAACACCAGCGAGACCCCCATCGCTTCGAAGCCGCGTCCTGCCAGCTCTGGCCGTGCCTTGGTGGCGCTGGGCGGCATGCTCTCGCCGGTGACGTGTGAAAATCCCACCCCTGCCTGTTCCATCAGGTCACCATTTTGCAGCACCATCGAGCGGCCGCCACCGCCGTCGGCGCGCGACCAGTTATCGGTTGAGAAACGCGCTTTGCCGTCGAGTGTTTCGATTCTCTTTGTGATGCTGGTCTGCAGGCCGGTGAGGTACTGCTTGACCTGTTGCAGCTGAGCACTGAATTCTGTCACCTGTCGCTATCCCCAACGCGTGCGTTGCCTGCAATGTTAGCGCAGCGGGGTCAGTCTCGCAGCACCTGGCCAGTGTTGCCATCGATAATGCGCGAGGCACGCGTTTGTGTGCCCAGCGGTCGGTCAATGACGGCGTCGATGCGGGCGCCGAACGTGCGACGTAACTGAAAACCGTTACGTATTGCCGGCTTGCCACTAAGGTTCGCGCTGGTTGATACCAGTGGTGCGTCGAGTAACAGACTGAGCGCACGCGCAACGGGGTGATCGGTGACGCGCACGGCGAGTGTATCGCGCCCACCGGTCAATAGCGGCGGGCAATCCGCAGATGCTGGCATGATCCAGGTGGTGGCGCGGGTGCCTGGTACCAGTCGCGCGTCCGAATGGACGGACGGATCAAGCCATGGGTTCAGTTGCGCCGCGTGCGCGGCGAGCAAGATCAGCCCTTTGTCCGCATCGCGTCCTTTGATGCCAAGCAGGCGGACCAGTGCTGCGTGGACTCGCGGATCACAGCCAAGCCCGAAGACACCTTCGGTTGGGTAGGCAATAACACCCCCGCGCCGCAACACATGCCGCACGCGAAATGCAATGCTCGTGCGCGGCATGTGTGTCTTTGATTGCGTTGTCCGCTTCAGCTCGCGGGCTTGATAAACTTCAGTGTCATGCGATCGGATTCGCCGACCGCCAGCATTTCTGCGCGCAGAGCGTCATCGTCGCCGGAGGTCGCCAGCGAGGGTGGCAGGCGCCAGACAAACTCCTCGTTCGTCGGTTGATCCGCGTCGTTAGCGTTGATTTCGCTGGCTTCCACAAACTCAAAGCCGGCAGCGGTTATGGCGTCAATCAGCGCTTGTTGCTTTAGGTAGCCATTGCTGCCATCCGCCCAATCGTCATCGTTGTCGGCTGGTGCGCGGTGTTGTACAACGCCCAGCACACCGCCCGGTTTCAATGCTGTAAACGCATTGTCCAGTGCGGTTGTGCGAAACCCGCCATCGCTTTCGAATCGGTTGAGATTGTGTAGTGCACGAATCATCAGCACCGCATCGGCGGTGCCATTGAAGCGCTCATCCATGTTGCCGAATACAAACGCATCGATCAGCGCACCATCATCGCCACGCCACTCTTGGGCACCCTCGATGAACGTCGCAGTCCAGCTGCGGCGCTGCTCAATTTGTTCATCGCTCCACATGCCGAACAATGGCCACATGTCCATAGAGTAGTCGGTGCCGATCAGCTTTCCGTCACGACCGAGATAGGGCGCAAGGATTTTTGAATACCAGCCGCCACCCGGCAATGCTTCGACTACCGTCATCCCGGGTTCGATACCAAAAAACGCCAGCGTCTCGGCTGGATTCCGCGCCGCATAGCGCGCTTTGTGCTCATCGCTTTGGGCGTCAAGGACCGCGGTCAGACTGGTTGTCGTTTCCCCGTTTGTGTCCATCGTAGTTTTGGCTTCGACCGCCAGCGCCGCGACATCTGTATCTTCGGCCGGTGGTGTGTCAGTCGTTTGTCCGCAGGCTGTTATTGCCAGCGCTGCCGCCAGTGGCATCCATCGATAGGTCATAACATCGCTCCTCAGTAGGGCAGGGCTCATCTGCCGTAACGTCAAAATGCGCCAGTAGTAGGTCACATTAACCGGTTGTCTTTTTGGCGGCCTTTTT
>JBCCZN010000129.1:0-8016 GCA_039187375.1 Pseudomonadota bacterium | reverse complement strand
GTAACCGCGGCGCAAATTCGCCACGCAGCCGTTGCCATTCCATTTTGAACCACGGCGTGAGTGCATCCGGATCATTAGCCAGTAACTCGTCCACATCATCCGGTGCCATGAATTTCCATGCATCGACCTCTGTTGTGTTGGGCACAACCTCACTGGTCAATCGCCCGATGTAAACCGAACACAACTCGTGTTCGCTACCCTCAACACCAAAGCGCGCCTGATATTCAAACTTGTAGACATACTCAAGCTCTGCGCTGCAGCCAAGCTCCTGCTCCAGCCGGCGGTGGACTGCCTCCGACATGTCTTCGCCGCGTCGCGGGTGAGAACAACAACTGTTCGACCAATAGCCTCCCCACAGTCGTTTGTCGCTGGCACGTTGTTGCAACAACACCTCTCCCTGGTCGTTGAATACGAACAGTGAAAATGCGCGATGCAAAATGCCCTCGCCATTGTGGCAGTCTGCTTTTGGCAAAAACCCGACCGGTTCATCGTCGCCATCGACCAGAATCAACTCTTCGGCATCGAACGAGACAACGGCATCACTGGGTGCTGTCGCTTCGATCTGAATCACGCGCACCTCAAAACGTCCCTTACGCAATGCGTTGGCCACGCTCTCGGCGGCTTCTTGCTCGCACACCGCAACGATCGAACCGCCGCCACCGGCACCGGTCAACTTGGCACCCAAGGCACCGGCATCGCGTGCGGTTTGTACCATGCTCTCCAACACCGGATGACTGACGCCAATGGCGTTCAATAACCCGTGACACAGGTTCATGCTGTCGCCCAGCCCGCGCGCATCGCCAGTGATCAGTGCCTGCATGCAATGATCGACCTGTGCATCAATCTGATTGAATACCGCGTCCAACGCAGCCGGCATACGCGTGTGACGCTCCTTCACACGTGCAACTAATGAGGACGTCACGCCTTTAACGCCAGAAAACGCCATCACAAAGGTCATCGGCTTGCCGATGCTGATATCACGCCAGCGTGTCTCTTCGCTCGGCGAAAACAACAACGGGCGCGCGAAGGTTGAGAGCGTGTTATCAACGCCAGACGGAGTGCCATGCGCCAGTTTCTCGCACTCGTATGCCAGCTCGTTGACACGTTCCTCGGATAACGACAAACCGGTGAGTCGCGCAATCGCCCGAATTAACACCACGGCCAAAGCAGCCGAACCACCGAGGCCGGCCGCAAAGGGAATCTGGCATGACACGTCAACATGGCCGTTTGGCGTGTCTATCTCCAGCAACGTCAAAATGGTGTCGGCCAACAAGCCCAATGGACTACGCCGGTCTGCATCATCACTGGCATCAAATGTCAGTTGCCAGTCTGCGACATTGATCGTCAGGGGTTCCGTGCTCTCGTAGACTTGCGCGCGCACCGCTCTGGGCATCGGCAGACCCAAAGCACGCTTGCCATAGACGACGGCGTGTTCGCCAGCGAGGATGATCTTGGCGGCACTGCTAACCTCGCCGAGCAACGTGCGCGGGACGCTCGCCGGTGACTCACGCCGCAGTTGCACCAAAATCTCACGCGCACGCCAGGTCTTAACTCGCCCATCGGCGACCATCTGTGCCACCACCTCATCGACTTCTGTCTCGTTCGCGCCCGCCTGGATCGCAACACTGCGTGCGTGCAATGCCATGTGTCCGCGCTGGATGCCGTCGGTCGCCAACGCCTTGATGGCCGAAAAGTTTTGCGCCAAGCCCACCGCAGCGGCTAACTCATCCAGCTCACGCGATCGCTCAATGCCGGCCAGTCTCAAACTAAGCTGCGCCACCGGATTCACCCGCACCGATCCGCCGACAATACCCAGCTTGATTGGCAGCTCCAGTTCGCCGATTAGCTCACCGCTGGAGGCCGCATACCATCTTGTCAGCGAGCGATATTGTCCATCGCGTGCCGCGTAAGCGTGGGCACTGGCTTCTACTGCACGCCAATCATTGCCAGTAGCTACAACGACCGCATCGATGCCGTTCATGACGCCCTTGTTGTGCGTAGTGGCACGGTGTGGATCGAGCTCAGCAAACTCATTCGCCGCAATGATGCCGTCACGAATCCGCTTGGCTTTGTCCGGCTCTTGATGCAGCGCATCCAGTGGCACACGCATGCGCGCTCGCACCAATGAACGATCCGCAAGATTCGACAGGATACGCAGGTGCGCCTGTCCACCGGTCAGTGACGCAACCATTGGCGCGATGTTCTCGCAGATCGTATTGATCAGGTTGGCGCCCATCGCATCGCAGGTATCGACCAACAAATGCACAATGAGCATATGACTGCCATCGGCGCGTGTGTAACTACGCCGCTCGATGCCGCGCACACCGCCACCGCGACGGGTCAGGTTTGGATGCACGTCATTCGCCGCATCCAGGATCCGCTGCGCATGCTCATCGATGACCGCCTCGGCCTGACTGCTGTCCGCAATATCGAGAATCTGAATTTGTCCGATCATCAGTGCAGGATCCGACTCAACAACAAAGCCGCCCGCGCTGCGCGCGATCTTCGCTGCTGACGACAGCGCCGCGACGATGGAAGGCTCTTCGACGACCATTGGCACTAACCGATCGGCACCATTGATACGGAAGTTCAGTGCCACAGCGAACGGTAGTCCTGCCACACCGATGACGTTTTCAATCAAGTGTTCCGCGACATGGCGCTCGAGCGTGACATCACCACTACTCAGCGCGGCAAAATCATGCGCCGAAATCGCACCGGACTCATGCAATGCCGCCAGTCGCTCGCTGAGCGCCAATCGGTAAAAGCCTGAATACACAGATGTCATTTACGTCCCCTGTTACAGACCCAGCGAGGCTGCATCCAGCCATCGTGGCCTCGCGCGACCAATATCGATCGCGACCTTCTCGCCCACCGGCGGCACAAACGCTGCCAGGGCTTCGGCATCCTCACTGTAGGCGATACCAAAATCGCCACCCCCGGCGCCGCACGGCTTGTAGCTCACACCGGCCTCGCGTGCAGCATCCAGACATCGCGCGTGATCGGCATTGACATAGCCCAACGCAGCCTCTGCATCGATACGCGTCATCTGATCGGTATAGCTGTCCAGCCCGTCGATTATCGCTGTTGCATCGCCGCGCCGCCAGCAGGAGGCGGTTTGCTCGGCTGTTTGCGCCAAGACCTGCATCAAGCCTTCAGCATTGATCGCCTCGGCCTGCCATTGTCGTAGCCGCGCGATCCGTTTCATAGTCGACGCAGACACTGGCTGTTGTATAGCCGCCATGTATAACCCGGCCGGCCAGTCCAGCTGCTGCACCGGTACATCACGGCGAAACGCGATCACGCCACCGGCCATCGAACACGCAATGTCAGCACCGCTGCCTGCGCCCTTTTGAAACTGGCGGTGGGCCGCGTTGATCGATGCCACCACGTCGATATGTCCTGCGATCCGGGCAAATACCTGCCCGAGCGCCACCGTAACGGCAGCGCTGGATCCCAATCCCAATTTGCGGCCACCGTCATACAGGTCGGTCGAATAGACGACTAATGAGACCGCTTGCTCAAACGGCAGATTGGCATACACGCAATCGAACAATGCCGAAACATCCGCGACCTCACCGATCCAACGAAGGCCAGCCCCGTCCCGACGGAACGAACCGGCGACCGCAACCGGACCGCGAAACTGCACTTGCTGCACAGCGTCAGCCGTAGCGCCAATCACGGCAAAGCGATCCACGGCGGCCACGATCGCACTCGCACCTTCCAACACGGCATACTCGCCACACAGCATCAGCTTGCCCGGCGCCTGATAGGCGACCGGCAGACTCACCCGCTCACCGCCACATCCAACACGCGCGCCCCAACGCCAACGCGCGCGCGCAAGACGGTGTCGACACCGGTGACGCGCGCAAGCCGATCCGCCACGGTGTCTGCGCACTCGGCAGTGCACAACACCTTGACCTGGGGACCCGCATCCATCGTAAAGCACGCCTGCAGTCCTTCCGCCTGCATCTGTCGTACGGCATCAATTGCCGCGACACTTGCCGCGTTCCAGTAGATCAACGGCGGGCGCGAGGCGAACATCACCGCATGCATTTTCAAACAACTGTGTTCGGTCACCTCGGCCAGCGCGGCGAAGTCACGCGCGGCAATCGCGTGCTGCGCCGCATCCAGATCCGCCGCGTGCGTGGCAAGCCACTGATCGTAATACGGTGACGTACCGCGCGACCGAGTCATCCCCTCGGTGGAGCCCGTTTTCTTTTGCGCCAGACTCGTTACCGCCACCACCAGATGCAACGGCCAATCCTGCGCACTGGCAACCGGGCTCAACGCGATCCGCTCAGCATCCTGAGCGAGATCCAGACGCACAAACCCACCCAGCAGTGAGCGCGGGGCAGAGCCGGACCCGCGGCATGCCCACTGCGCCAGATCATCGGCGCCAAGCGACCACCCGAATGCCGCATCCAGCGCCAGGGTCAGCGCAGCAAAACCGGATGCCGATGAGGCCAGACCGGCCGCTGTCGGGAAGTTGTTGTCGGTCTGAATCGCCATAGACGGACGAGGACCCTCGCCACACGCGGCGTACATCGCATCAGCGAAAGCGAACGCACGCGCCGCCATCGCCGGCGCCGGCTTGCCATTCAAGATGAACTGATCCGACGAACTGGCCGACAGATGCGTCTCGGTGTGCAGTCCATCCAGCGTGACCGACAACGAACCAACGGCCGGATGATTGCGCTGCACATCCGCCTTGCCCCAGTATTTGATCAACGCGATGTTGGGCGGTGCCACGACGCGCACCGCCTTCAAGCTGTGGTTTTGATCTGTCAAAACGCGCCCCGCGCGCGCACAATAGCTGCTCTGTATTGCCGCTGTTTCAGGATAGTCCCACCGTGTCGTTCGAAGCCTCTGTTGATGAGTATATATTTCGTGTGGATGCTGCGCTCGCGAAGACGTTGCCCGGTCAACGCGTCGTGCCGCAGACACTGCATGAGGCCATGCACTACGCCACACTGAATGGGGGCAAACGGATCCGGCCACTGCTGGTCTACGCAACCGGCGAGGTCATGGGCGTCGACGTTGCCCTGCTCGATGCGCCTGCAGTTGCTGTCGAGTTGATCCACGCATTTTCATTGGTGCATGACGATCTGCCCGCCATGGACGACGATGACCTGCGGCGCGGGCGACCCACAGTACACCGACAGTTTGATGAAGCCACCGCCATTCTGGCTGCCGATGCACTGCAACCGCTGGCATTCGAGGTGCTCGCCGGTGGACATACGCCAGAGCATGCCCAGCAGCGACT
The DNA here is from genome assembly GCA_039187375.1 of Pseudomonadota bacterium. Classification (GTDB taxonomy): domain Bacteria; phylum Pseudomonadota; class Gammaproteobacteria; order Steroidobacterales; family Woeseiaceae; genus CALBPI01. The sequence continues at coordinate 2,753 of JBCCZN010000129.1, read as the reverse complement.
GGCGATGGTACGAATTTTGGCGCGTGCCTGCGGCTCTCTGGGCATGACCGGTGGGCAGGCAATTGATATTGAATCCGAAGGCCAACGCATCAGTAGTGAGCGCCTGCAGATGATGTTCGAACAAAAAACCGGCGCACTGATCGAAGCCGCGGTGCATATGGCAGCAGCGCTGGCCACCGATGCCAGCCGCGAAGAACACCTGGCACTGGCCGGGTTCGCGCGTAACCTCGGCCTTGCCTTCCAGATCCGCGATGATCTGCTCGAAATCGAAGGTAACACCGAAACCATCGGCAAGTCGGCGGGCTCCGATGCAGCCAATGACAAGGCGACCTGGCCAGCTGTGCATGGTGCCGCGCGCGCGCGCGAGGATTGCGAGCGTTTGTACGAGGACGGCATCACTCAATTGACGTTGTTTGGGGATCGCGCCGAACCGTTGCGCGTACTGGCCCATCGCATTGTCTGGCGTGAAGACTGACCTGCGTACGATTCTGCATGTCGACATGGACGCGTTCTTCGCCAGTGTCGAACAGCGCGACAATCCAGATATTGCCGGCTTGCCCGTTCTGGTCGGCGGGACTGGTGGTCGTGGCGTGGTCGCTGCTGCCAGCTATGAAGCTCGAAAATTTGGTGTGCGCTCGGCGATGCCGATGCGCGAGGCGCTAGCGCGCTGCCCGGATGCCGTCTGTGTCAAACCGCGATTCGATCGCTATAAGGCCGCATCCAATACCATCTTCGAGGTATTTCGCAGCATCACGCCCGAGGTCGAGGGACTCTCGCTGGACGAGGCGTTTCTCGATGTCACAGCCAGCCGCGCGTTGTTTGGCGATGGCGTACGAATCGCCCGCCAGATCAAACAGGACATCCTAGCGCGCACCGCGTTACATGCCTCGGTCGGCGTTGCCACCAATAAGCTGGTCGCGAAGATAGCCTCGGATCTCGACAAGCCTGACGGTTTGACGGTAATCGCACCGGGCGAGGAGGCACAGCGCCTGGCACCGCTGGGTGTTCGGGTTATTCCTGGCATCGGACCGCGCGCGGCTAGCGAGCTGCACCGGCAGCGGATTGAAACCGTCGGAGACCTGCAATCAGCCGACGGACAATTGCTCAACCGTGTTTTTGGCCGCTATGCCGAGCGGATGCGCCAGCGCGCCCATGGCGTGGATACACGAGCGGTGGTCGCCGCGAGAGCCGAAAAATCGGTGAGTGCCGAAACCACCTTTGATGAAGATATCGCCGATACGGCTACGCTGGAGCGCATCATTGGATCTCTCGCGGATCGCACCGCGACGCGACTGCGCAACAAACAGCTAGTGGCCGGTGTCATACAGGTGAAGATTCGTCGCAATGATTTCCAGACTTTCACTCGGCAGATACGCGTGCAACCGGCTACCGACAACACCAAATCGATCACGACCGAAGCCATCGCATTGCTGCGCGACTGGTTGGCCGATCACCCGGGACAAGCACTGCGCCTGTTAGGCGTTGGTACGCAACAATTATCGAGCGATCAACAACTTGACCTGTTTGACGCCAGCGAAAATCAGCCGAGAGAGATGGACAAGGCGGTCGACGCGGTGCGCGAGCGCTTCGCCGAATTGGGGGTTTCCGCCCTGCGAACGGCACGTCGGCTGCAGGATGACGAGTCCACAGGGTAAACTGGCCGAGCTATGTATCTCGATTTCTTTGGACTGCATGAACGCCCGTTCACCATAACGCCGGATCCGCGGTATCTGTTCATGAGCGAACGCCATGCTGAGGCGCTCGCGCACCTGATATATGGCGTGACCGAAAGTGATGGCTTTATTGTGCTGACCGGAGAGGTCGGCACCGGGAAAACCACGCTGGTGCGCAGTTTGCTGCAGAAAATGCCCGAGGAAGCGGACGTGGCATTGGTACTCAATCCTCAGCTGACCGCACTGGAGTTTTTGCGCGCGATTATTCAAGAACTGAATATCGCACCGCCGGATGATATGGACAGCCGGCGCGCGCTCACCGAAGCACTCAACGACTATCTGCTCGATGCACACAGCCGCGGCCGGCGCACGATTGCCGTGGTGGATGAAGCACAAAACCTCTCAGCTGAGGTACTTGAGCAAATTCGGCTGCTGACGAATCTGGAAACCACACGGCACAAATTGCTGCAGATTGTGCTGATCGGTCAGCCGGAGCTGCGTGAGCTACTGGCCCGCAACGACCTGCGCCAACTCGCTCAACGCGTTACCGCGCGATATCACCTGCTACCGCTAAATGTCGATGAAGCGGGTAAGTATCTAGATCATCGACTTGCCGTCGCCGGTGCGCTGACACCCATTCTGTTGCCCGCTGCCAAGAAACGCATTCATAGTCTGGCACACGGTATCCCGAGATTAATGAATCTGATCGCCGATCGAGCATTGCTGGGCGCATGGAGTCGCGAGCAGCGCGAGGTGGATCGCAAGCTGGTCGACGACGCAGCCGAGGAGGTATTCGGCAAGTCGATGGTGCAGCGGATGGCGCCGACTCGGTGGATTACCTGGCTTACTGGTGCACTCGCAGCCTCATTACTGGTCGCAACAGCGATCGTGGCGTTGCGCTATTTCGGTGTCCAGCAGTCTACGCCGGTCGTCGCGATCGAGCAGCCGATCGAAAGGGCGGCAGAGCCCGAACCGGACGCGGCATCATTGATTGAGTTCGAGCCCATCGAGCAAACACCGGCTGTCGCCACTCGGATCAGCTTGAACGACTGGCTGGTCCAACATCGCAATCGCACCGGC
>JBCCZN010000128.1:0-8030 GCA_039187375.1 Pseudomonadota bacterium | reverse complement strand
CGCACCCAGCGCTAACAAGGCGTTTTGCATGTGTGACGAAAACGTCTCGGTGTCGTAGCCATTCGACTTGAGGATGCCCAGCGCTTCAGCCTGCTGTGCAACCGACTCAAGCCCTTCCGGAGAATCCGCCAACGTGTCGTCGAATGTGTCGGCCGCCTGCAATTCCTTAAAGGTCTTTAGCAGCGTCGACACGTCCTTATCGGTCAGCGTGACGATATCCACACTCTGTAAAGTGTCGAGCCACGGATTTTCCGGTGGTACCTGCGCATTCGCCGGCATCATAGCCAACAGGCATACAGCTATCATCGCGCTTACAATCAGTTTCGTTTTCATTCGCTCACACTCCCGTTATCGTCACTCGCGCAAACTTTCGCTTGCCGACTTGCATGACAATCTCACGCCCGGCTTCGAGCATCAATCCTCTGTCTTCAACCCGCTCTCCGTCCAGTTTGACCGCGCCCTGCTTGATCATGCGAAACGCCTCCGAGGTACTGACGACAAGCCCTGCCTCTTTGAGACTGTGGGCAATGCCTAAAGTGCCCTCCGGCGCGATCACGCTGATCGCTGGCATATCTTGCGGAATCGCATTTTTCTGAAATCGAGTGACAAAACCCTGTTTCGCCCGAGCCGCCGCTGCCGCGCCATGAAAGCGTGTCACCAACTCATCACCTAACTCGAATTTAACATCGCGCGGATTACGTCCTTCTGCAATCTGCCCGCGCAGCCCCTCAATGTCGGCCAGCGGCCGGAAACTCAGTAACTCGAAATAACGCCACATCAACTCATCACTGACTGACATCAGCTTGCCGAACATCTCATCCGGCGAGTCGGTAATACCGATGTAATTGCCAAGTGATTTGGACATTTTCTGCACACCGTCCAGCCCTTCCAACAATGGCATTGTCAGTACCAGCTGCGGCGTCTGGCCTTGCTCCTGTTGCAGCTGCCGGCCGACCAAAAGATTAAACTTCTGATCGGTACCACCAAGCTCAATATCGGCCTTCAGTGCAACCGAGTCATATCCCTGAACCAGCGGGTAGAGAAATTCGTGAATCGCGATTGGCTGACCGTTGGCATAGCGTTTGGAGAAATCATCGCGCTCGAGCATTCGGGCCACGGTGTGGCTGGCTGCCAGCCGAATCATGCCGGCCGACCCCATGGCGTTCATCCAGGTCGAGTTGAATTCGATTCGCGTCGTATCTGGGTCGAGAATCTTGAACACCTGAGCCTTGTAGGTTTCGGCATTGGCCGCGATCTCATCAACGCTCAGCGGCGGACGGGTCGTGTTCTTGCCAGTCGGATCACCGATTAAACCGGTGAAATCACCGATCAGAAACACCACCTCATGACCGAACTGCTGGAACTGCCGCATTTTATTTATGAGCACCGTGTGGCCCAAATGCAGATCGGGCGCAGTAGGGTCGAAGCCCGCTTTGACCACCAGCGGCTTGCCGCTCGCCAGTCGCTGACGTAGCTCGCCTTCCGGCAGGATTTCGTCGCTGCCGCGCGTGAGTTCGGCAACCTGTGTGTCAAGATCAATCATCGTGCGCCGATTATGCCGCCTGCCAGCCTGAACGCCACCCCCGCAGGCACTTTTGACTCACCCGCGACGAAGCTTTACGATCCAGTCAAATTCCCGTTGGAACAGCACGTTGCGCCGTAGATCGAGTCCAATTCGTCACGATTATATCGCCGAGGTCCAGCGTCCGCGTGATTCTGACGATGGCGCGCGTCTGCCGTGGTTTGCCGCCGGCGTCGGTTTGCCGGTCATGCTGGTCGCAGCATTTTTGTTTTACGGCGACTCCTCCAGCGCCGATGCTGACGATATCGCAACCGATATCGGCAACGCATCGACAACGAAACTCCCAAGCACTAGTGCAGTATCGCCGTTCGCAACTCCGAATGATGACCTCGCCACGGCAGCCCCAACGCCAGTCCCGCCGGTTGAACCCGATCCGGTCATCATCGAACCGCGATATGAGGAAACCACTCTCACAATTGCTCGTGGCGACACATTGGATCAGTTGTTTCGCAAACACAGTCTGAGCATTGCCGACCTGCTGCGCATTGCCGCCCTGGATGCAGCGAAACAGCCGTTGAAGGTCCTACGGCCGGGCGATGCGTTAACGATCACGCATGATGCCGGCGCCATTCAATCATTGACCCGACATCTGAGCCTGTTCGAAACCTTGCAGGTGACACGCGAGGATGACGCGTTTACCGCCGAGGTGATCGACCGCCCGGTTGAGTACCGCCGTGTGGTGCGGCATGGACGGATCAATACATCGTTGTTCGAGGCTGCGAAAGACATGGGATTGTCCGACCGCGTTGTCATGAACGTCGCTGGCATCTTCGCCTGGGACATCGACTTCGTTTACGACATTCGCGTCGGCGACGAGTTTTTTGTGATGTACGAAGAGATCTGGCTGGATGACGAAAAAGTCGAGGACGGGGAGATTGTTGCCGCCGAATTCGTCAATCAGGGGGATAGCTATCAGGCGGTGCGCTACATCATGCCGGATGGGCGCAGCGACTATTTCGATGCGTCAGGTCGCAGCGTCAGAAAAGCATTTCTGCGCGCACCGGTTGACTTCAAACGTATCAGTTCGCAATTCAATCCCAACCGACGGCATCCGGTACTCAACACAATCCGTGCACATCGTGGCGTCGACTACGCAGCGGCGACGGGCACGCCGATCATGGCAGCAGGCGATGGCAAGATCATCACGCGTGAGCGCCAGCGTGGTTACGGCAAAGTCGTGATCCTGCAACACGGTGGCAACATCACAACGCTTTACGCCCACATGTCGAATTTCCGCAAAGGCCAAAAGGTTGGCAGCAAGGTGCGGCAAGGCCAGGTCATCGGCTATGTCGGTGCGACCGGGTTGGTGACCGGTGCCCACTTGCATTATGAATACCGACTCAACGGCGTCCATCGCAATCCGCGGACAGTACCACTGCCACAAGCCGAACCGATCAAAGCCGCATTGCGTGCCGATTTCGAAAAAAGCAGTGCACCACTACTGCAGGCGCTGAAGGCCTACAAAGAACAGATCCAACTGGCGTCGGTCAGTCATGCCGGCGAGACTAGCATCGACGCCGCCAACTGAACGCGAAAGGCAACACCGTGACCACCAACTCGCCGACCTGGTACATCGGCCTGCTATCTGGCACCAGTGCGGATGGGATTGATGCAGCGCTGGTGCGCTTTACCGATACCGGCCCCCTCAGCGAAGTCACACTGAGCATGCCTTACCCCGAACAGATCGCTGCAGAGTTACAGCTATTGCTGAGTGACCCTGCAGCAACCCGTATCGATACGCTGGCAAGACTCGATAGCCAACTGGGTGATGTGTTCGCTGATGCGGTGTTGGCACTACTTCGAACGGCGAATATCGCGGCGACTGATGTCGTTGCCATTGGCAGCCATGGCCAGACCCTTTGGCATGCACCCAACGACGCGGCTCCCAATACCGTACAAATCGGCGACCCGAATCGTATCGCAGCTCGCACAGGCATCACCGTGGTCGCTGATCTGCGGCGCGCCGATCTGGCTGTCGGCGGTCACGGCGCACCTTTAGCCCCGCTGCTGCACGATGGGCTGTTTCGCGATACGACAAGAACCCGCGTGGTTGCCAATCTCGGCGGCATCGCCAACATTTCAATTCTGCAACCGGGCAGACCAGTTCGCGGATTTGATACCGGCCCTGCGAATGTGCTGATGGATCTGTGGGCGCAACGCTGCGAAATAGGTAGTCACGATCACAATGGTGCGATGGCTGCGAGCGGCAGGGTATGCCATGCACTGCTAGAGCAAATGCGTAGCGAGCCCTACTTCGGCGAGGCCGCACCAAAAAGCACCGGCCGGGAATTATTCAATTCGAATTGGCTCGATCAACACCTGCACAGATTCGGATACGCAGGCGATGCGCTTTCAGATCAGGCCGCCCAAATCATGGCGACACTGGCAGAACTCACCGCCACCACAGTGATTGATGCGGTGACATCCTCGGTGGGCGATGATCTTCCGAACACCGATCTGGTGCTGTGCGGTGGTGGCGCACACAACGATTATCTGCGTGCCAGACTTGCGACACTGATCACACCGGGCCGGCTCATGACGACCGACGATCTGGGTGTGGACAGCGACTTTCTGGAGGCGACCTTGTTTGCGTGGCTCGCAGCACAACGTATCGATGGTACTCTGGTGGACACGCGAGCGATCACCGGCGCGACGCGTACCGTCCAGCTCGGCGCTGTGTATCGGCCACCACATGAGGCCTGAATGACCGACTTTAATGAACCTCTCGGCATGTCAGCAGACGATGCCAGGCAACACGGCCCTGATCGATTTTTCAATCGCGAACTAGGTCTGCTCGAGTTCAACAAGCGCGTGTTGGCACAGGCTGCCGATCCTCGCATTCCGCTGTTGGAGCGACTGCGCTATTTGTGTATTTCCTGCACTAACCTCGATGAGTTTTTCGAGATACGCGTCGCCGGATTGAAGCAGCGGCAGGAAATTGGCTCATCACCGCCAGGACCTGATGGTAAGAGCGCGCAGGAGGTGCTGGCTGATGTCGCCTCCGCTTCACATGCGTTGGTGCGCGCCCAATACCAATTGCTCAACGACAATCTGCTGCCGGCATTGGACTCAGCGGGTATTCGCTTTTTGCGTCGCTCCGATTGGACTGACGCCCAACGCGCCTGGTTACACGAGCATTTCACCGGCCAGATTCTGCCGGTGCTGACGCCGCTGACGCTCGATCCGTCGCGGCCGTTTCCACTGATTCTCAACAAGAGCTTGAACTTCATCGTTGGACTCGAAGGCCTCGATGTTTACGGTCGTCGGCGTCATCGCGGATTGGTGCAGGCACCGCGTTCGCTACCGCGATTGATCCGCTTACCGAATGACCTGCCGGGTTGTGGTGACGAGGATTACGTATTCCTGTCCTCCATCATCCACCACTTCGTCGATGAGCTATTCCCTGGCCTGCATATTCATGGTTGCTACCAATTTCGCACGACGCGCAACGGCGATTTGTATGTCGATGACGAAGAGGTCGACGACCTGATCCGAACACTGGAAGGCAAGCTTGCCACCAGTCGATATGGTGCTGCGGTGCGGTTGGAAGTGGCAGCCGAATGTCCCGATGATCTTTGCCAGTTTTTACTCGATCACTTTGAACTGGGTAACGACGATCTGTACCGCGTTGCCGGCCCGGTCAATCTCAATCGCCTGATGATGGTTGCCGACATCTCACCAAGAGATGAGCTGAAATTCCAACCGTTCACACCCACGATTCCGGCAAGTCTGATGCGTGCTGAAGATTTATTCGAAGCCATCGATCGCGAGGATATTCTGCTGCATCACCCGTTCGAGTCGTTCGCACCCGTCATCGACTTCATTGCTGCGGCGACAACCGATCCGGATGTACTGGCGATCAAGCAGACGCTCTATCGCACCGGGCCGCAGTCGGCCATCGTCGATCACCTAGTCAATGCTGCGCGTGCCGGCAAAGAAGTCACCGTCGTTGTCGAGTTAATGGCTCGCTTTGATGAAGCAGCCAACATCGAGCTGTCCTCTCGTTTACAGGAAGCCGGCGCGCATGTCGTATTTGGTGTGGTTGGCTACAAGACCCACGCCAAAATGGCACTGATCGTACGTCGCGAGGGGGACCAACTGCGACGCTACGTACACCTGGGCACTGGCAATTACCACCCCAAGACAACCCGGCTTTACACCGATTACGGGCTGTTGACCGCCAACCCGGAAATTGGTCAGGACGTGCATAATTTATTCATGCAGCTGACCAGCCTGACGCAGGTTGGTGGCAACAAGCTATTAATCTCCTCGCCATTCGAGCTGCATGGCCGGTTGCTTGAGCTTATTGATAACGAACGTCGCAACGCACTGGCGGGCCAGCCGGCCCGCATTATCGTCAAGGTCAATTCTCTGATCGAACCCGAAATTATTGATGCCCTCTATGCGGCATCGAGCGCTGGTGTCGGGATTGATCTGATTGTGCGTGGCATCTGTATCCTGCGACCTGGCATACAAGGATTGTCAGAGAATATTCGTGTGCGTTCGATCATTGGGCGCTTTCTGGAACACACTCGTGTGTTTTTATTTGCCAATGGCGGCGAACAAACAGTGCTGTGCGGCAGCGCCGACTGGATGGAGCGCAATTTTTTCTCGCGAGTTGAAGTGTGCTTTCCGATCCTCTCGCAGGCACTTCGTGAGCGTATCAATGCTGATATTCAACTGTATCTGCTTGACAATCAGCAGGCTTGGGAGATGCAGGCAGATGGCAGTTACCGACGCGTGCCACGTGACGCCGCAGACGATCTGGTCGGCGCACAAAGTGCGTTGCTGTTCGAGGCAAGCTGATCGACCGGCTAATGCTCGTCTAACGTCAAGGAAATTTGCCAATCCGCAAGATAGTCCTGCTCACGCTGCAAATCAGCAACACTGAGCGGGTTATCGACTAACCAAGCCGGATCGAATGTCAACGCCACGCGCCGCTCGATGATCGATAACGTTAACTTGGGCATTGCGCGCGCACCACGGCTGCGATTGAGCAAAACGGCCAACCTCAACAACACCACCAGCAATCGCGCACCACTGCGCCAATCCGAACTAATACCCGTCGCCTTACGCGCCAAACGCTTACGCTGGTTGGCGAGCAAATAAGCAAGCAAACGTTGTTCTGCCGCTGGGAATCCAGGCAGATCAGCATGGCCGACGATATACGCACCGTGCATGTGAAAATCCGCGTGCGCGATATCCAGGCCGATCTCATGCAAATAGGCGCCCCAGCGCAGCAGATTGCGCGCAAGCGACATACCGATACCGTCGACGTCGGGCACCTGATCGAACAACACCAGCGCGGTCTGCTGCACGCGTTCAGCTTGCGCAAGATCAACGTGATATCGATCTGCCATCGCTCGTACGCTGCGCTCACGCGCATCTTCGTGTTGCAAACGTCCCATCAGGTCATAGAGCACCCCTTCGCGCAACGCACCCTCTGATGTTGCGAGCCCTTCTATCTGCAAGGTTTGCATAAGCTCGACCAAAATAGACAGCCCACCAGGCCACACTTGAGCGCGACGTACAGACAAGCCTGGCAACGCCAGCATGTCGATATGCCCGATATCGATCATGCGCTGGATCAACTGCTCAACGACCTCGACGGTGACCGCCTGCGCCGGTGCGATCAGGTCCAGCTCCAGGGCTACCTGTTCGACCGATCGGATCGTCCCGGATGCCCCGATCGCGCTGTGCCAGCCGCTCTCGATAAAAGCCGCCTTCACAGGCTCGAGCTTGAGTCGAGCTGCGACACGGGCGCGTGTAAACGCTTCGGCATCGAGTACGCCACCACCAAAGAAGCGCTCGGTCATGCCCACGCAACCCATACCGAGACTGTGTAACGTGCTAGCCTGCAAGCCCTCGCCAAGAATCATCTCGGTGCTACCACCACCAATGTCGAGCACCAGTCGGTTGCCTGCTTCCGGCGGCAAACTGTGAGCAACACCCAGATAGATCAACCGCGCCTCTTCGACACCGGCGATGATATCGATGCGGTGCCCCAGCGCGCGCTCCGCCAGCGCCAAAAAGCCGTGATCACCGCTGATAAGTCGCAGGGTATTGGTTCCAGCCGCGCGCACACTATCAGCGTGCATCTCGCGCAGTCGCTCACCGAATCGCTCAAGACAGGCCAATGCTCGATCTCTGGCGACTGAGGCGAGTCCCTGCTCACGCGTCAGACCTTCGGCCAGACGCACGGTTTCCTTCAATCGGTCGATGATCGTGATTTGTCCGTGACGCAGTTCGGCCACGACCATGTGAAAGCTATTGGAGCCGAGGTCTACCGCAGCAATGACCTCGGTTGAATCGACCGTCTGTGCCCGCGCCTGAGCCACGAACCGTCGTTAGACGGAAAAAGACGAGCCACAACCACAGGTGGTGGTGGCATTCGGATTGCGGATGACGAACTGGGCGCCCTCCAGATCTTCCTTGTAGTCAATCTCTG
>JBCCZN010000127.1:0-8078 GCA_039187375.1 Pseudomonadota bacterium | reverse complement strand
CGGACACTCATACGATCTCCGACACTTTTAATTACAAGAAATCGGACGCTTCTTTCTATGGATCAGAGACTTGCCAAAGATCTCCGACGCTTTTAATTGCAATCCGACACTTTTAATTACCAGAAACCATCATAGAGACCAAGTGCCTGCGTGCTACTCCACCGTCACACTCTTCGCGAGATTCCTCGGCTGATCGACATCGGTGCCTTTGAGTACAGCGACGTGATAAGAAAGCAACTGCAGTGGCACGGTGTAGATAATCGGTGCGATCAGGCGATCGGCGTGTGGCATCGGGATGACCTTGACGCCCTCTTCATCTTCGAGCCCTGTCTCGCGATCGGCGAAGACATAAAGCTGCCCGCCGCGGGCACGTACAACCTGCATATTGGATTTGAGTTTATCCAACAGCTCATTGTTCGGTGCAACGACAACAACCGGCATCTCATCATCGATTAACGCGAGGGGCCCGTGCTTCAATTCACCTGCCGCATAGGCTTCCGCGTGAATATAGGAGATCTCTTTGAGCTTCAGCGCACCTTCCATCGCAATCGGCCACATCGGGCCACGACCTAAGAACAGCGTATGGTCTTTTTCGGCAAAATCTTCGGCCAGATCTTTGAGGGCGTCGTTCATTTGCAGTGAGGCTTCGACCGCAGCGGCCACGTGATAAACGCTCGGCACCAACTCCGCTTCCTTCGCATCACTCATACCGCGATGTCGCGCGACCATCAATGTCACCAACAACAGCGATAGCAACTGCGTGGTGAACGCTTTGGTACTTGCAACACCCACCTCAATACCGGCCTGCGTCATCATCACCAGATCCGACTCACGCACCATCGAGCTATGCGCGCTATTACAGATCGTCAATGACGCGAGGTAATCGGAGGCCTTGGCCAGTCGCAGGGCTTCCAGCGTGTCCGCCGTCTCACCTGACTGCGACAGCGTGACGAACAACGTGTTCTTCGGCACCACCACCTGGCGGTAACGATACTCGCTTGCAATCTCTACCTGACAGGGAATACCGGCCAATGCTTCGAGCCAGTACTTGCCGACACAGCCTGCGTGATAGCTGGTGCCACACGCGACAATGTGCACGTTTTCGATTTGCGGCAACAGCTCACTGGCGCGCGGGCCGAGCGATTCTGGTAAGACACGATTGCCGCCGACGCGCCCATAAAGAGTGTCGGCCAGTGCCGAGGGCTGCTCGAAGATCTCTTTGAGCATGTAGTGTCGATACGGGCCCTTTTCCGCCGCATCGTTAGTAATTTGAGTTTCGTGAATCTCGCGTTCGACGGCATTACCGTCGGCATCAAAGATACGCACCTCGGTACGCGTAATTTCTGCAAGATCACCCTGCTCGAGATAAATGAACCGTTGGGTGACAGGCAATAACGCCTGAATGCCACTGGCGACAAAGTTCTCGCCGATACCGAGGCCGATCACCAACGGGCTAGCCACGCGACTGACCACAATACGCTCGGGATCTTCACGATCGACAACCAACAGTGCGTACGCCCCTTCGAAACGAGCCGTCGCCAGACGCAATGCATCCACGAGGTCGTTGCCCTCTTTGACCAAATCATGCACGAGATGCGCCGCAACCTCTGTGTCGGTATCCGAGGCAAACGTATAACCCTTATCCAACATCTCATCTTTGATCGGTTGGAAATTCTCGATCACGCCATTATGAATGACAGCAATCCGATCACCGGACAAATGGGGATGGGCGTTGGCTTCGGTGACACCACCGTGCGTCGCCCAACGCGTATGTGCGACACCAATATGACCCACCATCGGATCGACATCGACTTTGGCGGTGAGATCACCAACCTTGCCGACGGCGCGTCGCAAGCCAATGGCGCCATGATCGTCGATGACCGCAACACCGGCCGAGTCATAGCCTCGATATTCAAGACGGCGCAATCCCTCCACGAGAATCGGGACTACGTTTCTTTCGGCGATGGCGCCAACAATGCCGCACATATTCTTGCTCTCTTATTTCTTGTTCTTGACCGGCCGCTGCCAGCCTTCAATAGTCTTTTGCCGAGCCCGCGCGACGGTCAATGATCCATCAGCCGCACCTCGGGTGATGGTCGAACCGGCAGCAATCGTGGCACCCGCACCGACTTCGACAGGCGCGACCAACTCAACGCCCGAACCAATAAAGGCGCCGTCACCGATCACAGTCTGATGCTTGTTCGCCCCGTCATAATTACAGGTGATGGTGCCCGCGCCCACATTGACATCCTCGCCGATCGTTGCGTCGCCAATGTAGGTCAAGTGATTGACCTTACTGCCCTTGCCGATCTGCGCTTTCTTGATCTCAACGAAATTGCCCACTTTGGCTTTATCCGCCAACTGCGAACCCGGACGTAAACGCGCGAATGGTCCAATCTGACAGGCGCGACCAAGCGTGGCGTCGTCAATTAACGAATTGGCATGCACCTGCGTGCCGGCACCGAGCGTCGCATTCCGGATCACACAATTCGGGCCGATATGAACACCGTCTTCCAGCATGACCTCACCCTCGAACACAGCATTGATATCGATGAACACATCTTTGCCAACCCGAACGTCGCCGCGAATATCAACCCTGCCCGGATCAGCCACTCGAGCGCCATCGCGCATGAGCTGCTCGACGACACGTGTTTGATAGACACGCTCCGCCGCCGCTAACTGCACCCGATCGTTGATCCCCATTGTCTCTTCAAAACTGTCAGCGAGCACACCATGAACGGCAATGCCCTCGGCGACCGCCAACCCAACCACGTCGGTCAGGTAGTACTCGCCCTGTGTATTTTGTGGGCTCAATGCATCAAGCCAACGACGCAGCGGCGTCGACGGCAGTACAAATACACCAGAGTTAATTTCACGCACAGCGAGCTCATTGGCATCGCCGTCCTTTTGTTCGACGATTCGAATGACGCTGTCGTGGTCGTCGCGGATGATGCGCCCGTAGCCGGTCGGATCATCCATCGCCACGCTCAACACACCGACGGCGTCGTCCGGCGTTGACGCCAGCAGTCGTTGCAACGATGCCTGCGTCAACAACGGCACATCGCCACACAACACCAATACGCGCGTGTTGTCTGCGATCTGCGGCATGGCCTGTTGCAACGCATGACCGGTCCCAAGCTGGTCCGCCTGCAGGGCCCATTTCAGATCGGTGGAAGCAAAAGCCGACTGCACGGCATCACCCCCATGGCCGTAGACGATCACGGTGTCATCGGCACCAAGTGCCTCGACAATCTCAAGCACATGACCCAGAAGTGGCTTGTGCGCCAGTGGTTGCAACACTTTCGGCACATCCGAGCGCATGCGGGTGCCACGCCCGGCGGCCAAAACACAGGCGACGAGTGTCATTCTCGATTCAGTCATAACGCGATACTACCGCAGCATCGGTGTGTTTCCTGTGACCTTGCCCACGTTGTGCCGTGTGGATTACGTCTCATTGGTCGGCTCCGTGATGAGATCGACGAATTGGGTGATGATCTGCGCACATCGCTTCGGCGCAGATTGCAAAATCAAATGTGGCGCATCGACGACCTGCTCGCGGACATCCGGGAGCATCTCCCGCAGCGGTGCCATATAACGACTTCGAACGACCCGGTCCTGGCTGGCGCGCAGCAATAACACCGGGGTATCAAGCTGCGTCAGCAAGGGTGTGGCATTCATCTCGGACAAGGCAGCCAGTCGACTGCCGATGGCACGCGAACCGACTTGCCGCACAACGCTGGTGACATCGCGTATCTGACTGATGTCATCGACACCATTCAAACAAAATACACGCAAGATCTGTTCACTGACTGGTGGTAACACGAATGACGCCAGCCGCAAGTTGTGCGCCAGTGATACGAGTAATCCTAATGGCGGTTGTGCGAACGTCGCACAGAGGATGGCACCTACATATTGGCGTTGCCCGCGGGCCAGCAACTCCAGTGCGACAGGGCCCGAGAACGACTCGGCCAATAACACCACCGGCCGATTCGGTGGCACCGCTGCCTCGGCTTGTTCAATATAATCGTTGAGGGATGCGTAGTCGCCGTAGGCGACCGTCCGAAATTCAAACGTATCAGGTAGTGCGTATTGAAGTTGACGAAACAACGCACCACTGCCATCGAATCCAGGCAGGCCGACAATAATCGGAAGATCGTGTTGCGCCGAACCACTCACGCGGCACGCACCAGCAGCTCGCGTTTAGCGGCGCCCTTTCAGACGCTGAGCGGCACGATAGCGCGCAGAGGCTTCGGCGAGCTCTGCCTGCGCGCGCGCCAGGTCGGTGGTTTCTGATGCGTTCTTCAACGCCTCTTCAGCCGCTTCACGCGCTTCCAGCGCCGCCGCTTCATCGAGTTCATCATCGCGCAATGCCGTGTCGGCCAACACCGTCACCATGTTGGGCTGCACTTCGATCATGCCGCCGGTGATGTAGAAGAACTTCTCGGCTTCATCTTCGACCTGCACACGCACCTCGCCCGGTGCCAGCGTCGTCAACAACGGCGCGTGACGCGGTGCGATACCGATCTCACCCTGTGACGCCGGTGCGAACACCATCGTCGCAGTGCCCGAGAAAATCTCGCCCTCGGCCGAAACAATGTCTACGCGCAAGTCTGCCATCGCTTAGCTCTGCATGCCTTTGGCTTTTTCGACCGCTTCTTCGATCGAGCCGACCATGTAGAACGCCTGCTCGGGCAGGTGGTCGTAATCGCCATCGACAATGCCCTGGAAACCGCGAATCGTGTCTTTCAGCGACACGTATTTGCCTTCGGCACCGGTGAACTGCGCGGCGACGAAGAACGGCTGTGACAGGAAGCGTTGAATACGACGAGCACGGTTAACCGTCTGCTTCTGCTCTTCAGACAGCTCGTCCATACCCAGAATCGCGATGATGTCCTGCAGCTCTTTGTAGGTCTGCAACACCGCCTGCACAGAACGCGCGCAGTTGTAATGCTCTTCGCCAATGATGTTCGGGTCGAGCAAGCGGCTGGTCGAGTCGAGCGGATCAACCGCCGGATAAATACCCAACTCGGAGATCGCGCGCGAGAGTACCAGCGTCGCATCCAGGTGAGCGAAGGTTGTCGCTGGTGACGGATCGGTCAAGTCATCCGCCGGGACGTAAACCGCCTGGAAGGACGTGATCGAGCCGGTCTTGGTTGAGGTAATGCGCTCTTGCAATACACCCATCTCTTCAGCCAACGTCGGCTGATAACCCACCGCCGATGGCATACGACCGAGCAGCGCCGACACTTCGGTACCGGCCAATGTGTAGCGGTAGATGTTATCGATAAACATCAAGACGTCACGACCCTCGTCACGGAAGTACTCGGCCATCGTCAAACCGGTCAGCGCCACACGCAGGCGGTTGCCCGGCGGCTCGTTCATCTGACCGTATACCAGCGCCACCTTGTCGAGTACGCCAGCTTCTTCCATCTCGTAATAGAAGTCGTTGCCCTCACGGGTACGCTCACCGACTCCGGCAAACACCGACAGGCCGTCGTGCGCTTTTGCAATGTTGTTGATCAGCTCCATCAGCGTCACGGTCTTACCGACACCGGCACCACCGAACAGGCCGACCTTGCCGCCTTTGGCGATCGGCATGATGAGGTCGATGACCTTAACGCCGGTTTCCAGCAGTTCGGTCGAGGCAGCCTGCTCGTCATAGCTCGGCGCTTCGCGGTGAATCGGCATGCGGTGTTCAGATTCGACCGGACCCGCTTTGTCTTCGGGATCGCCGAGCACGTTCATGACCCGACCCAGTGTCGCCTGACCGACCGGCACACTGATCGGTGCGCCGGTGTTGGTCACGCTCATGCCACGCTTGAGTCCTTCGGAGGAACCCATCGCAATGGTGCGCACCACGCCATCACCCAGCTGCTGTTGTACCTCGAGCGTCAGTCCGGAGTCGTCCAGAACCAGCGCGTCGTAGACTTTCGGAATGGCGTCGCGCGGAAATTCCACGTCAACGACAGCGCCGATGATCTGTGAGGTTGTACCAGTGCTCATGTGTCTTTCCTTTCGGTAAATACGTTCGTTGCCGCTAGCCGCTTACTGCCGCCGCACCGCCAACAATTTCTGAAATTTCTTGTGTAATCGCCGCCTGACGCGCCTTGTTGTACTGCAGTTGCAGTGAATCAATCAGCTCGCCCGCGTTATCGGTTGCGCTCTTCATCGCGACCATTTTCGCTGCCATCTCGCAGGCGAAGTTTTCGACCACGCCGCGATAAATCTGTGACTCAACGTAACGCATCAAAACGTCATCGAGCAGCTCTTCTGCGCTGGGCTCGTATAGATAATCCCAGTACTGCTGCAGCTCGTCTTCGCTCTCGAGCTCAGACACCGGCAATAGCGTGACCGTTTGTGGCTTCTGGCTGATCGCACTGATGAAATCGTTGTGGATCAGAAACAGCCGATCGATGTTGCCATCACTGTACTGATCGAGCATGACCTTGATCAGTCCCAGCAGGTCGTTCATCTCAGGTCGATCACCCAATTGCGTAACACTGGCCAGCACATTGCCGCCCAGGCGGTTGAATTCCTGCACCGCCTTCGAGCCGATCAGGGCCAGATCTACCTGTACACCTTGCTGATCCCAATCGGCCAACTCGCCGATCAGTTTCTTGAACAGGTTGACGTTCAAGCCACCACAAAGGCCACGATCCGATGACACCACGATGTAACCGACCCGTTTGACGTCGCGCTCATCGAGCCAGGGATGTCGGTAATCGGGATTGGCTTCCGACAGGTGCGCAATCACCCGACGAATACGCTCGGCGTAGGGACGGGAGGCTTCCATTTGAGCCTGAGCCTTACGGATCTTGCTCGCCGCCACCATCTCCATCGCGCGCGTGATCTTCTGCGTGCTCTTGACGCTCTTGATCTTGGTGCGTATCTCTTTTTCCGAAGCCATATCGGTGCTCAGCCTCTAGTAAACGCCGGTTGCCTTGAAGGCATCCAGTGCGGCGGTCATGCCCGACTTGATCTCGTCGTCATAGGCACCGGTTTCGTCAATCTTATCGAGCAGTGCTTTGTGCGAGTTGCGCGCGAAATCATGCATCGCCGCTTCATAATCGACCACTTTATCCACCGGCACGTCGTCGAGATAACCCTCGTTGGCCGCGAACAGCGACATCGCCATTTCGCCAACGGACAGCGGCGAGTACTGCTTCTGTTTCATCAACTCGGTGACACGCTGGCCGCGCTCGAGTTGCTTACGAGTCGCCTCATCCAGATCAGAGGCAAACTGAGCAAATGCGGCCAACTCACGATACTGGGCCAGCGCCAGGCGAACACCGCCACCCAGCTTCTTGATGATTTTTGTCTGTGCCGAACCACCGACACGAGATACCGACAAGCCCGCGTTAATCGCTGGGCGAATACCCGCATTGAACAGGTCGGTCTCCAGGAAAATCTGACCGTCTGTAATCGAGATCACGTTGGTCGGTACGAACGCCGACACGTCGCCCGCCTGGGTTTCGATGATCGGCAATGCCGTCAATGAACCGGTCTTGCCTTTGACCTTGCCGCCGGTCTGTTCTTCAACGAATTTGTCGTTGACTCGCGCCGCACGTTCCAGCAGACGCGAGTGAAGGTAGAAGACATCACCCGGATACGCTTCACGACCTGGCGGACGCCGCAGCAACAGTGACACCTGGCGATAAGCCTGTGCCTGCTTGGTCAGATCATCAAAAATGATCAGTGCATCTTCGCCGCGATCACGGAAATACTCGCCCATGGCAGTGCCAGAATACGGTGCGATGTACTGCATGGCAGCGGACTGTGCAGCCGAGGCGTTGACAACGATGGTGTGATCCATCGCGCCCTCTTCTTCGAGCTTGCGAACGACCGCCGCCACTGATGAATCTTTCTGACCGACGGCAACGTAAATACACTTAATGCCGGTGCCTTTCTGGTTGATGATCGCATCGATTGCCACCGCAGTTTTACCGGTCTGGCGGTCACCAATGATCAGCTCACGCTGACCGCGACCGATCGGGACCATCGCATCAATCGCCTTCAGGCCCGTTTGTACCGGCTGGTCGACCGACTTGCGGTCAATAACGCCTGGCGCCACCTTTTCG
>JBCCZN010000126.1:0-8161 GCA_039187375.1 Pseudomonadota bacterium | reverse complement strand
GCGAGTTCGTCGCCAACTGGCGTGGCAAGGATTATCGCGTGCAGCCGGAATACAACTATGAGCTAACCGGCATGGTGGTTAGTCTGCGTCAGCACGACGGCAACTCGCGCATGCACTCGCGCTCCCAGGACCATCTCAACGTTGCCGATCTGTGTGTTATCTGGGGTGACACAGCCGTTGCGCCGACGCTCTCTCAGGTGAGTTTCTGGAACGGTATTTTCACCTGCAACTACAAGACGAGTAGTCATGAAGCATGGCGCGCCTTCAACGAGTCGGAGATCTCTAATAATCACCTGATCAGTGACGATCCGATTTTGCGAGATCTCATTCGCGATGTTCGGGTCGGCGATCAGATTCGCCTGCGAGGCCAGCTAGCCAGCTATGTCAGTCCAAGCGGTAGCAAGCGCGGCACCAGCGTCACGCGGGATGATCGCGGCAATGGCGCCTGTGAGACGATTTATGTGCGTGATTTCTTTATTGAAAATCGTCCATCCAATCCATGGCGATTGGGATTTTGGGTGTCGCTGGCGTTGTTGGTGCTGTTTTGTGCGACTTACCTGATGTCACCGCACAAAGTACGCGGTCGGCAAATTTAGCTTGTATTGCTGAAGTGGCGTGCCAGTTGGCCAACGCGAATACCATAAAACGGCATGATGATTGCGAGTAACGAATAAGACCAACCGGCAAAGCCGAGATAGTCCAACGGAAGGATGGCGGCGAGCACAGCAGACAACAGCCCCATACTGCCGACGATGCTCCAGGCCACGATCTCTGTTTTGGTCAGGAACACCTCTAATGGCGAGAGCGCCATGACATCACGCAGCGCATGGGCGTGCCAGAATAGCGCCACAATGCAGGCGTTAGCGATGAAAAATCCGAAGCCGTAGATCATGAACAAGGCACGGCCTTCGGCCTCCGTCCGAATGGCGAAATCGCTGGGCAGCCAGCCACCGCTCATTGCAGAGAATGCCGCTTGCATCAAAGCTCGCAACGGATAGACATAAACAAGAATGACGAAGATCAGAGCCAGGCTGATCAGCGTGGCCGTCGTAGTGTCCAGGCCGTAGCGTTTCGACCAATTACGATGCGTCGTCCAGAACATCATTAGCAGTGCGAACGCGGCCAAAAACGCAGGCGTCGCCTTGAGCGCTGTCGACAATTCATCAAAATTTCGCGGTACAGAATCGAATGAAACGACCACCAGCGTGAGCGCGAATGCAAACGCGGCATCGACGAAGGTCTCGATCCGCGTTGTCTCGCCACCGCGATAGCGAAACTCGCTAGGAGAATGTGTGGTGGGCGCGTCACTCATTACTTAAGTATCACGCTTACGCAGCGCATCCTCAAATATCGACAACGTCTTGGCAACGCCTTGCTCGACGTTGAAATGACTATGGACGCGCTCGCGTGCTGCGCTGGCGAGTCGTGTTCGTAACCGCACGTCCTGGTGCAGCTGGCGAATAGCATCTGCCAGTGCCGCGGCGTTCTGAACGGGCACGACCAACCCGCTTTGGTTATGTGCAACGAGCTCGGCATTGCCGCCCGTATCCGTCACGATTGGTGCGATGCCATAGGCCATCGCCTCAATAACGGTCTTGGGCAACCCCTCGCGTCGAATCGCGGGCAGCACCGACACATCACATGCCTGGATGAGCTGTGTCGCATCATCTCGCCGGCCGAGCATCAGCACACGATCCCCAAGATTGGTCGCGGCGACCGCTGTGCCAAGTTCAGTCTGTGTCATGCCGCTGCCGATCAGCATCAGTTTCAGATTCGGTAAGTCAGTCAGTTCGCCGCAGGCCTCAATCAAATACGCGACGCCCTTTCGTGGCCGGTTATTGGCCACACAGCCAACAACAAAATCGTCGTCCGATAGGCCGAGGGATTGTCGATCGGCCGCCGGCTCGTCGTACCACTCTAGCGCGTGACCTTTGTAAACGGTGTGCAGGGTTTTGTTTTTCGCCACGGACTTCAGGCTGTTCACCACTGCTTCAGCGACGCCAATGATGCCGTCGACGCGCGGGTGCAAAATACTCAGATACGGCGTTGGGTCACCACGGTTGATATTGCCGGTCTGACCACGATAGGCGAATAACAACACGTCCAGTCCGATACTGGCGAACGCCGCATTGCAGATCGCTTTGTTATTAAATGCATAGACGATGTCGATTGCGCGTTCACGGACAGAGTCACGGATGATTCGAACGGTAGAGAGCGAGAATTTTCTGCGTATATGATTGTTGACTACCGTGACGCCAGCATCTTGCATCCGCTGTGCATACGGTGAATCTGCCTGCGTCAGCACCGTAACGTTCACGCCTGCTTGTTGTAAGCCGATGAACAGCTCTGCTTCGGGCCTGACGCTGTTGAGTGTGTCGGCGTGGGAGCTTATCGCCAGCAATCGCATCAGATCGAACGCTGCCAGATGATGTCTTGTTGTTTGTCGTCGGCAAGAATGCGTTCAATTTGTGTCGCTTTACGCTCGCCCACTTCGAGCAATCCGGCAGTGAAACCGGCATCGCGCATCAGATGCAACAGATCAGCGGGTTCAAGACCCCCTGCCCGCATAAAATGCGGCGAGAATTCCATAATGACTGTGCGACAGCGCTCAAGCGTGTTCGTCGCGCCGCACATCGCCATCAGCTCAAACCCCTCGATGTCGATCTTGATCAGGCGCGGCGTGTAGTCTTTTAAGCCATCTGTTGCGAGCAGATCATCGAGTCGCGCAGTCTGGATGTCGATTCGCTCGCCATCGTTGATGGGCAACACCGAATGCCGCCCGCGATTGTTGTCGCCAAACAAATGCAGCGCGCTGCCATCTGCGTTGTCAGAAACCCCCAATTTAAGCGCGTCGACACAGTCTGCGTTGTTTTGTTCGAGATTATGCGTGAGTAATGCGAAGTTCTCGGGTTCCGGTTCAAAACACAAAACCCGCGCATCGCGGCCGCGGCACAACTGCGCAAACAACACGCCATACCAGCCAATGTTGGCGCCAACATCAATCAGCACGTCGTGATCCTCGACGCGGATATTGCGTTGGATCCAGTCAGTCAGAGCCGGTTCGTGGCGGCCATACTTGTAGATATGTCGTCCCACAACATCGCTTGTGCGCACTTTGAAGGTGGCGTGTTCGAGTCGTCTTGTGAGGTATTGGCGCCGCAGGATAAAGCGCTGTATCGCGTAGCTGGCCGCTCTAAAGCCGGACATCGGTCGGTTCCGTTCTGATTATTCGCGCGCCAGTGTACTGCATGCGCGGCGGCTTGGTTTGTCGCCGCGGTTGAAAGACAATTAGCGCATGTCGATACCCGTTAGCCAGACACTACCTATCAGCGCTGTCATCATTTGCAGCGATCCGGCACCACTACTCGGTGAGTGCATCCAGTCTCTGACAGCCTTTGATGAAGTGTTGGTATATCTGAACGGGGCGTCTGAGAATGCGGCGCAAACGGCGGCACGCTATGCCAATGTCACGGTTGTACACGGTCAGTTCATTGGTTTTGGCCCGACCAAACAGGTTGCCTGCGATGCGGCACGCAATGATTGGGTGTTCTCCATTGACAGCGATGAGCGTATCGAGCCGTCGTTGTTGGCCGCACTAGGTGAGGTCAACTGGCAGGCTGCTGACTGTTGTTATGAGGTGCTGCGCCAGAATTACTGCCTGGGTAAACACATACGCCGCGGCGGGTGGGGTAATGATCAGCTGTTACGGCTGTTCCACCGTTCGGCGGCAGCGTTCAACGATAAAGCCGTCCATGAAAAGGTCGTACCGAACTCGGCGAGTCGCGTTGCCGTGCTGCCGGGCGCTTTGCGCCATGATGCGGTCACCGAGGTAGATCAGTTCCTGCACAAGATCAGTCGTTATTCAGAGCTGGCGGCCAATGCCAAACCGAGCGCTGCCGGCGCGCATCCATGGCTCGCCATTGTTCGCGGACGCTTCGCCTTCTTTAAAAGCTACGTGCTTCAACTGGGCATGCTCGAGGGGTGGCGTGGGGTGATCATTGCGCAGGGTCGAGCGACCGGTACGTTCTATCGATACGCGAAGCGCTTCGCCAACGCGCAATCCTCCGACTAGCTTTTGTCTATGTGACAAAATCGTGTTTCGTACGTCAATGTGCTAGACATAACATAGGGGAGAGAGAGGGCGCAGTGCGCGTGAAAAGCACTATGAATAACGTGTCAGAACACTACGAGAGCACGACCACCCGCCGTTATTGGCGCAGAACCCACACACCAAAAGGCTGGTGGCCCTACGGATTCTTGCTGTTGCTGGGGCTGTTATTGCTCTGGTTGATTGGCGCACTGGTGTTTATTCCGGCCATCGAACGGCAGATCGAAAACGACGTACGCGAGCGGCTTGCGAACTACGAGGTGGTCTCGGTTGAGGTCGCGGGAGAGGACGTGCGCGCGGTTGTGCGAGCACCAGAGGCCGAGCGAGACGGTATCGAGGGCATCATCGGTGCTACGCGTTGTTCGACTTGGGCAGGACCATTGGTGTGCCCATGGCATGTAGATCTTGAACTGGCACTACCGGCGGATCTGCCGGCTCAGCCCGCCGAACCTATCCCGGCGGCAAGACTGCACGACTTTCAATTTGTGCGTGTAGGCGATGACATTACGCTGACGGGCGAGGTACCCAGCGCAGAGGTGCGCGGTGCATTGGCCGCTGCGGCCGCTGAGCGCTTCGCTGTCGTCGATGACCAGATGAGTGTTAGCGACGAGTTGTCAGACGCTCGAGATTCGGCGGCCGCCGCCACCGCGCTCGGCTTACTCGCAGATGTTGAGCGTGGCGAGGCGAGCTGGCGCGACGGTGCTTTGTCACTCAGTGCGCTGGTCACAGCAGATGCCGAAGTTGGCGTGCGGGATGCCTTCGCTGCAATGCCCAATGGCGTCGATACTGGTGCGCTGACACTGAACGTTGCGACCGAGGTCAATGTCTGTAACGAAGCGTTCGCGCAGGCGCTGGCCAGTGCGAGCATTCGCTTTCGCTCTGGCAGCGCACAAATCGATCCGGTGAGTGACGGTTTACTGGATGATTTAGCCGGTATCGCCAAGCAGTGTCCGGGCCGGTTGATCATTGACGGACACACCGACAGTCAGGGCGCTGCCGAATTCAATCAAGCTTTGAGTGAGGATCGTGCCAATGCTGTTCGCGGTGCGCTAATGACCCGCGGTCTGGCACCGTCCAGTCTTGTCGCACGCGGATTCGGTGAATCACAGCCGATTGCCACCAATGACACACCAGAAGGTCGGGCGCAGAACCGACGCATCACGATCGAAGCGGCGCGCGGCGCCACTGACGCGGGAGAGGAATAATGTTCTTGTTAGCCAAATTCACACTGCTGTTGCTGTTGGCAGCGATTCTGGGATTTTTGTTGGGCCAGTGGTGGTCGCGACGGCATTTCGTTGATGTCACAGAGAGCTTCACCAGTCTTGCCGGTGTGCAACGCGCGGTGGAAAACCTGCATATTCCGGCACCCGATTTCTCAGGTGTTGAAGCGCGCATCTCGAAAGTGCATCAGGCGGTCACCGGCATCACGATTCCGACGACAGATCTGAGCCCGCTCGCGAGCCGGTTCGATGGACTGCAAAGTGCGGTTGCCGGTATCCAGTTGCCTGAGACCGACTTGTCACCGCTCTCTGCACGCATTGACGGACTGCAAAAAACGGTCGACGGAATTCGCCTACCCGAAACGGATTTGGCGCCTTTGTCGGCGCGTGTTGAGGCGGTGCAACAGGCGGTCGAGCGCATTGAGTTGCCGAGCACCGACTTATCACCGGTGGCCTCGCGGATCGATGCGCTACAGCGTTCAGTCGACGCGATCGACATCCCCGCCGCGGATTTTTCACCGTTGCATGCCGCGATCAGCAGCATTGATATTCCGAGCACCGACATCTCACCACTCAACGCTCGAGTAGAGGGGCTGCAGAAAGCGGTCGAGCGCATCGAATTGCCGAAGACCAATCTGGAGCCGGTGCTCAAGGACATTAAAGATGTCCGCGACGCCGTTGATCGCATCAAGATCCCGGCCGCAACGGATCTTTCGGGACTGAAAAGCGATGTGGCGGATGTCCAGCGCACGCTTGATGGACTGGATATTCCGGAAACGGATCTGACCTCACTGCAGACTCGCATCAATCAGGTTCACGCGGCGGTGGAACAGGCGGGCAAGGGCAACAGTGTCGACGTGAAGCCAATCGAAGACCGATTGGATCGGATTGAGGCACTCCTGAAGCGTAAGCCAGCTGCCGCACCAGCCGCGAAGCCTGCTGCGAAGCCGAAAAAACAGGCCGGACCGAAACTGTTTAAAACAGCCTCGCAGGGCAAGGCTGATGATCTGAAGCGAATCTCCGGTGTCGGGCCCAAGCTTGAAAAATTGCTGCACGCCAACGGTGTCTTTTATTTCTGGCAGGTGGCCAGCTGGAACGCCGCCGATGTGCGCTTCATCGATGATCGACTCGAGGTCTTCAAGGGCCGCATCCACCGTGACGAATGGGTCAAGCAGTCAAAGGGGCTGGCGAAACTGCCGGAAACCGCCAAGCCGCGCTAGCCTTGACGCGTGCGGTCAACGGCCGCGTGCGTTAGCATGACCGCTTCCTGAGTTGAGTCTTCCGCGAGGCAAACATGGAACAGCTGTCCGGTCTTGATGCGTCGTTCCTGTACATGGAGACGACGAACACACCGATGCATATCGGTAGTTTGTGTATCTATGACCAATCCACCGCACCCGGTGGCATGGTTCGGTTTAAAGACATTCTGGCGTTCTATGAAGAGCGACTGCATCGCACGAAGGTGTTTCGTCGCAGGCTGGCCCGCGTACCGATGTCACTTGACCATCCGTATTGGATCGAAGATCCGGACTTCGATCTGGAGTTCCATGTTCGCCATATTGCGCTGCCCAGGCCGGGCGATTGGCGACAGCTGTGTATTCAGACCGCTCGTCTGCATGCGCGAGCGATGGACCTGAACCGCCCGCTGTGGGAGGTCTATGTCATCGAAGGGCTGGATGCGGTTCAGGGCGTGCCGAAGGGCAGTTTCGCGGTTGTCACCAAGGTGCATCATGCGGCGATTGACGGCGTGTCCGGTTCGGAGATGGGCGCAGCGCTGCATGATCTGAGTCCTGATGCTGATGTGGCGCCGCCGGCTCGCGACTGGGTTGCTGAGCGCGAGCCCACCGACGTGGAGTTGTTCGCACGCACGGGCGCACGCGTTGCTACCGCACCGTCACGTGCTTATCGATTGATCAAAAGTGCGGTGCCCGCCATCGGGCGTCTGACCGGTGGCCTGGTCAGCAAAGAGTTGCATCGGCCGCCGCCGGTGCCGCGCACCAGATTCAATGGTCAGGTCAGCTCTCACCGCGTGTTTGATGCGCGCACGTTTTCGCTGGATGAAATTCGTGCGATCAAGCGAGTGCACAATGTGTCGGTGAATGATGTGATCGTCGCTGTCTGCGGCGGCGCATTGCGAGCTTATCTGGAAGCGAAATACGAACTACCGGAAGAGTCGCTGGTTGCCATGGCACCGATGTCGACACGCGCTCAGGGCGCAGAGGCGGGCGGCAATCAGGTTGCCACGTTGAGTTTGCCGGTGGGGAGCAATATCGAAGACCCGGTCGAGCGGGTGATGGCGGTGCATGAGGCAAGCACCAATGCCAAGAAGATGACCTATGCGATGGGGCCTGAGTTACTGGTCGGTGCGGCGGAGTTTTTGCCTTCAACGACCTCAGGGATGTTGATGCGCGGTTTTGCGCGGATGCGACTGGCGGAGACGATTCCACCGGTGTTCAACACGGTCATTACGAATGTACCCGGACCGAATGTACCTTTGTTTTCGATGGGATCGAAAATGGTTGCCAACTATGGTTTGGGGCCAGCGGTGCACGGCATTGGACTGTTCCAGCCTGTACTTAGCTACAACAACCAGATCACGATCTCAGCTATTTCCTGTCGCGAGATGATGCCGGACCCGGCGTTTTATATGGAATGCCTGCAGCAGTCTTATGACGCGATGAAGGCGGCATCACTCAACGAGAAGCCGGCGTTAAAGGCAGTACCGACTAAGAAAGACGCGCCTGACAAGAAGAAAAAGGCAGCAGCGACTAAGAAAAAGGCAGCGACCAAGAAAGCGCCTAAAGCGACTAAAGAATAACGTTCGCCCCGATGG
>JBCCZN010000125.1:0-8165 GCA_039187375.1 Pseudomonadota bacterium | reverse complement strand
GTAATCCTGCACCACACGGTTTAGCGCGGACTCGGCAGCATCCCACTGTTGCAATTCGAAATTGCAGTAGCCCATCTTCAGCAGCGCATCGGGCACCTTTCGCGACTGCGGATAATCGTCGATCACCGCCTGAAAGATCGGTAGTGCTTCGGTGAACTGTTGTGAGACGTAATAACTCTCCGCCAACCAGTATTGGGCATTGTCTGCCAGCTCACTTTGTGGATAGGCAACCAAAAACTGCTGGAACGCTTTGGCGGATTGGTCGTAGCGACCCTCCTTAAGCAATTCGAACGCCGCGGAGTAATTCTCACGATCGGTACCGTTTGGCACCGGCAACTCACCCGGCGACAAGGTGCCGCCCTGCATCACATTGCTTGGTCCAGCCACGGCTGGTGCCGTCTCGATCGCCTGCAAGCGTTGATCGAGGTCTCGATACAACTCGCGCTGGCGCTCGGCCATGGTCTCCGTCTCGTAATTACTGGCTTCAACCTGACCGCTCAGCGCATCGATATCGCGCGACAAGGCGTCAACCCTAGCAACGAGCTGCACCAGGCTGTCGTTTTGCACCACGCGCTCAACGCGCTGCAAGCGACGCTCAATCTCATTGAGCTTGATCAACACCGGATCTTCTTCCGGCGGCACGGTCATGCAACCGGTCAGCAGCGCGGCGATCAGGGTCCACGTCACGGTGTGACGCACGTAACTGTGTTGTGATTTAGTCATTGGCGTGCACTCCCAAAGGCACGATGTCATCAACGATAGCTCAACTCGACCCGTCGATTTTTCTCATAGTCCGACTCGGTGCTGCCCAAGGCTGCAGGCCGCTCTTCACCGTAGCTGACGGTGCTAATTTGTGCCGACGAGACACCCTGAATCATCAGCAAACGCCGAACCGCCTGGGCACGTCGCTCGCCAAGCCCGATATTGTACTCACGCGACCCGCGCTCGTCAGCGTGTCCCTCCAAACGCAGTTGTTGCGTCGGGTCAGCCACCAACCGGCGCGCGTGCTGACCGAGCAGGTCTGCGTATTGCGGGCTAACCTCACTCTTGTCGTATTGGAAATAGATGATGAGCGCATCAGCGGTTTCGGTAGCAGCACTATCCCCGACGAAACCAGTACTGCGAATGGACGAACTGTCACCCTCGCCCGCCGTATCCACACCGCTACCCGCCGGTGCGACCGCATCCTGTGAACTCGAATCGCTCATTGGCACGACCGACTTGTTGCCGCCACAGGCACTCAGGCCCAAACACACCAACAACACCAGACTCGCACCGACTTTATTCATCTTCATGTCATCACTCCGCTTATGCGTATCTGGCATTACCGCCGATACGGCGACCAAACAGGCTCACGCACATCATTTCCGACCGATTTGACTCGGCCCGATATCAAACCATCAACACTCACCGTCTCAAGCACACCCTTACCGTCACGCCGTGTTGCATAAATCAACTGCGCTGAGTTCGGTGCGAACGACGGAGACTCATCCAGATAGCCATTTGACAATACCTGCAATGCATCGGTTTGCAGATCCTGCACCGCAACCCGAAAGTTACCTCGATCATCATGGACCATCGCCAATAACCTTCCATCTGCCGACACCCGTGGGCGCGCATTGTAACGCCCTTCAAAGCTCACGCGGGAGACGTCACCACCGTTGGCTGGTACCTGGTAGACCTGCGGTGCGCCACCGCGATCCGAGGTAAAGAACACGCGCTGGCCATCTGACGACCAGCTCGGCTCGGTGTCGATTGAACGCCGCTCGGTCAAGCGCGTCAGCTTCTTGCCACGCAGTTGCAACACATAGACATCCAGGTTGCCGTCGGCATCCGACAGCGTCAGCGCCAACCGGCGGCCATCCGGCGACCAGGCCGGTGCATTGTTCACGCCTGGACGCTGCGATACGCGCTCCCGCCGCCCGGTTCGTAGCGACTGCACGAACACGGCTGCCTGACCACTCTCGAAAGAGACATAAGCCAGCTGGCGTCCATCGGGCGACCAGGCCGGCGACATGATGGGTTGATTACTCTCAAGCAATACAAATTCGTTGTTGCCATCAGCATCAGCAACAATCAAACGGAATCGGCGTTGTTGTCCAACGTCAGTCACTGAGATGTAGGCGATGCGAGTGGCGAACACCCCCGGGATCCCGGTGATCGCCTCATGCACACGATCTGCCACCTGATGTGAAGCCAGCCGAATGTCCTTCGGCGCCAGCAACAATTGATCCGCCAGGATCTGCCGTCCGCCGTATACGTCGAACAACTGAAAGCGCAGCGAATACTCGCCATCGACCTGGGCGAGCTCACCAACCAACACATAGTCGACGGCGACCTGCCGCCAGTTATCGAAATCGACATCCACGCCGCGTGTCGGACGCTCCAACATGTCAGACACCGGCAACGCCTCAAAGCGCCCGCTGCGGTTCAAATCGATCGATACGATCCGTCCCACATCTCCGGTTGGCTGCGCCGGGCCGTCCCAACCAAACGGCACAACAGCGACCGGGATCGGCTTGAGTGCTCCCCGGGTAATTTCGATGACCAGCTCCGCGTGCGCTGGCGACATGCTCGCTGCCACCAGCACAATAACAAAGCAGGTTCTGATCACTAAGTCATTCAGATAACGCATGTTTGTGACTATAAAGGTTGATGAAATTTCCTGCTATCACTCCGTCAGGAACGGGAACCGAATATTTGGATCAAACAACGACGGCTCACGCGGCAGCGGCAACGGTGAGGCCTTGCGCACCGCGGTCTCGATAGAGCGAATCAGCACCTCGCCACCGGCACAATCAACCACGCGAACAGAGACGACCTCGCCGTTGCGAAGCTGACGTACGCTGACCTCACAACGCAAACCGGCGGCGACACCCGGTGGTCGAATCCAGTTGCGTTCGACCTTTTGGCGAATGACCTCCTGATATTGCGCCAACAATCCGGCATCCACGGCACCTTGGCGTGCCTCTTCAGCCGCCATGGCGGCGCGCAACTCCTCTTCCAGTGCTGCCTGTCGTGCACGCGCCTGTCGCTCCTGACGCGCTTTTTCTTCCCGTTCTTGTCGCTCACGCGCAATGCGCTGTGCCTCCTCGCGCTCGCGTTGCTCTTGTGCCAGACGTTGTGCCTCTTCGCGTTGGCGTTGTTCTCTTGCCAGCCGTTCTGTCTCCTGAGCCTGCTCGCGCAGTTCGCGCTCACGCTGAGCCGCCTCGGCCTGGCGTAACGCCTCAGCTTCCTGTGCCTCAGCCTCTGTCTGGCGTTGCGCCTCGGCAGCCAGCTCTTCGGGAGTGGGACCTTGAGGCACTGGTTCGGGTTCTGCTTCCTCCTCAGGCTCTGACTCCGGCTCCGGCTCCGGCGGCGCAGGTTGCTCGGTTGGCAGCTCAATCGGTGCACTAGGCGCATCAACACCAACAATCGACGCCTGAATGGTCGTTTGCACCGGTACTGCTGGTGCACGCCGCCAATTGAGGTTCACCAGCAGCGCCACGACCACCAGAGCGTGCAAGATCACGCTCGCGATGAATGCCAGCGATTGATCCAGCCTCTGCTGCAGGTTGCTCACGGCACCGTATCGACCGAGCGTTGCGGATCGGTGATGATCCCAACCGATTGCGCACCACCACGTTGCAACAGGACCATGGCATCGACAACCCGACCGTGAGACACGGCGGTATCCGCCTTAATGAGCACCTTGGTATCGGGGCGTCGTTTTAAAATCACGCCAACAAGACGGACGATTTCACCCGCATCGACTGGGCGCTCCTTGTCTTCACCAGCATTCAAATACAGTGCGCCCTGTGCATCGACCGACAACACAATCGGCGTCACATCCTCTCCCGGGTTCTCCAGCGGCGCCGCATTCGCCTTAGGCAAATTCACCTCTATACCCTGAGTTAGCAGCGGTGCCGTCACCATAAAGATGATTAACAACACCAACATTACATCGATATATGGCACCACGTTGATCTCACCCATCAGGCGACGTTTGTTAGTCGCCATCAGTCTTGCCGCTTCGTCTGCCGGCGCGCGTGACGCTCGAGAATACTCAAGAATTCATCGCCGAAGGTCTCGAACCGGGTTTCGATTCGGCCAAGACGATCGGCATTGCGGTTATAAAAAATGACTGCAGGGATCGCCGCGAACAACCCCATCGCTGTCGCGACCAACGCTTCAGCGATGCCCGGTGCCACCGTCTGTAGCGTTGCAGCCTGAGTGCCACTGCCAAGTCCGGTGAACGAATTCATAATGCCCCAGACGGTGCCAAACAGACCGACATATGGGCTGGTCGAGCCGATCGTCGCCAGATTGGACAAGCCGTGTTCCAACGTCTCCACCTCACGCGTCATGCTGACGCGCATGGCGCGTTTGGCGCTTTCCACCCGTCGCTCAGCCGAGACCGATTCCATCTGACCACTGCGACTGAAATCACGAAAGCCACTTTCAAACATGGCAGCCATGCCCTCATTGCCACCGCGTTGGCCAATTTGGCGATACAGTGTTGCCAGATCCACGCCTGACCAGAATTCGGACTCAAAATCATCGGATGCGCCTTCGGCACGCCCTAACAGTCGCCGTTTTGCGAAAATCGTAAACCATGAGTATACCGACGCGATCAGCAACAACAGCATTACGAATTTCACGACGAGACTCGCGTCGAGAATCAGCCGCAAGATAGTCAGTTCTTCGTTCATTCTTTGGCTCTCTCCCCACACCCCTGAATTGGGCTGCCTTACGACTCAAAAAGTTCCGTCAGCTATCGTCGAACAACGACAACGATTCCGCATCGACCCGTTCAGGTGCCGGTAATCCGAAATGCACGTAAGCGTTGCGGGTTGCAACACGACCGCGGGCTGTGCGCATCATGAAGCCCTGCTGAATCAAGAATGGCTCTATGACATCTTCTATCGTGCCGCGCTCTTCCCCAATCGCTGCCGCCAAACTGTCAACGCCAACCGGACCGCCATCAAATTTCTCAATGATCGCCAACAATAACCGCCTATCCATGGCATCGAATCCATGCGGATCGACATCGAGCATGTCCATGGCTGCCGCCGCTGCGGACTCATCAACGACGCCGTTACCACGCACCTCGGCGTAGTCTCTGACACGACGCAGCAAACGATTGGCGATCCGCGGTGTGCCGCGCGAGCGTGCTGCAATCAACTGTGCACCTTGCTGCTCAATCGGCAAATTCAATATATCGGCAGAGCGGGTGACGATGTCCGCCAACTCCTGACCATTGTAAAACTCCAACCGCTGCACAATGCCGAAACGATCGCGTAATGGTGAGGTCAGCAATCCGGCTCTGGTGGTCGCACCCACCAGCGTGAAGGGTGGCAAATCCAGTTTGATGGATCGCGCAGCCGGCCCTTCACCAATTACGATATCCAGCTGGAAGTCCTCCATCGCGGGATACAACACCTCTTCAACGACCGGACTGAGCCGATGTATCTCATCGACGAACAACACATCACGCGGTTCGAGATTGGTGAGGATCGCCGCCAAATCTCCTGGCCGCTCCAGAACCGGGCCCGATGTCTGTCGCAGACCAACACCCATTTCGTTGGCAATGATGTTCGCCAATGTGGTTTTACCAAGACCCGGTGGCCCGAAAATCAGTACGTGATCCAGAGACTCAGTGCGCTGGCGTGCCGCCGTGACAAAAATCTCCATTTGCTGTTTGACCGCCGGCTGCCCGACATAGTCGGCCAACGTTTTCGGTCGCATGGCACGGTCGAATGTCGCATCGTCATCGTTGCTATCGCTGCCGACCAATCGCTCGTCCATTGTCACGTCCTCATCCCGCAGCCGCACGCAGTGCCAGTCGAATCAAATCTTCAGCACTGTCGCTATCAGCGCTGCCACTCACGCTATCCAGAAGACGCGTCACCTCGGCTTCCTTGTAACCCAGTGCTTGCAGCGCCTGTGCCGCCTCAGTGCGACTATCCATTGGCGCTGTCGTCTTCGTCGGACTGAGCTTGGGAATCGTGTCATTCAGCTTGTCGCGCATCTCTACAATCAAGCGCTGTGCGGTCTTACGTCCAATGCCCGGAATTTTGACCAGCGCCGCGACATCTTCATGCGCCACACACTGCTGGAACCCGGCAACACTCATAGACGACAGTACCGCCAGTGCGATACGCGCACCGATACCCGACACTTTAAGCAACGAGACAAACAGAACCCGCTCCGCCTGCGACTCAAACCCATACAGTCGCTGGGCATCTTCCCGAACAACAAAATGTGTCGTGAGCTGAACCATTGCGCCGATCTTCGGCAAATTAAGAAATGTTGAGAGTGGTGTCTCAATCTCATAGCCCAGACCGTTGACGTCAACGACTACAAACGGGGCTTCTTTAGCGGCCAAAATGCCTTTTACAAATGAAATCACGTGCGCGCACCGTGTTGAATCTGCATCGCCGCCGGTAACTTCATCGTACTGCCATGACAAAATGCCACAGCCAATGCATCGGTGGCATCAGTGGGCAATGTCGCATCCGCCTGCAGCAGCGTGCACATCATTCGATGCACCTGTTGCTTGTCGGCACCACCAAATCCGCTGACCGCTTGTTTGATACGTCGCGGTGAATACTCTGCGAGCGTCACGTCACTGCCAAACGTGGCACAAATCGCCGCAGAGCGTGCCGCGCCGAGCTTCAATGCACTGGCTGCGTTCTTGTGCATGAAGACATCCTCAATCGCAACGCAGTTCGGCTGCACACGTTCAACCAGATTACGAATGCCATCAAAAATGCACTCAAGGCGCGCATTAAATTCGCCGGAACCGGTACGAATCACACCTGCATCGACCAATGATTGCTTCTGCGGCTGCCAATCGATCACACCGAAACCGGTGACGCGTGAGCCGGGATCAATACCAAGAATGCGAACCGATCCGCGCATCGATCAGAGCGCTGCCAAGATCTCGTCGGCGATCTCGGCGTTACTGTAGACCTCCTGCACATCATCAAGGTCTTCCAGTGTCTCCAATAACTTGATCATCGACTCCGCTTCTTTCCGGCCCAGCTCGGATGCCGTGGAGGCACGCATCGTCACTTGCGCATTCTCCGGCGCCAACGACGCCGCCTGCAATGCATCGCGGACACCCTCGAAATCGGCGGGTTCGGTAATGACGTCAATCGAACCATCGTCATTAACGACGACATCCTCGGCGCCGGCCTCAATCGCCGCCTCCATCACCGTCTCCTCATCCGTATCCGCGGCAAAACTGAGCAAGCCCACCTGTGAGAACAGATAAGCAACAGACCCATCGGCACCAAGATTGCCACCGAATTTTGAAAACGCATGCCGGACATCCGCGACCGTGCGATTGCGATTATCAGTCATACAGTCGACCATCACCGCCGTGCCGCCCGGGCCATAGCCTTCATAGCGAATCTCCTGGTAGTCCTCGCCATCCATATCGCCCGAGCCACGCTTGATTGCTCGCTCGATATTATCCTTGGGCATACTTTGACCCTTGGCCTTGTCGACGGCCAAGCGCAAGCGCGGATTGGCGTCCAGGTCACCACCACCCATACGCGCGGCCACCGTAATTTCACGGATCAGTTTGGTAAATATCTTGCCCCGCTTCTTATCCTGTGCGCCCTTTCGGTGCTGGATGTTCGACCATTTACTGTGTCCGGCCATATGCCCCTCTAAAATCTCAACTGAATGCCAACATGCAACCCGGAGTCGAGCGTCACATCGTCCGCACCGTCAAAATCGACGTTGCTGTAACGTGCGCCCAGGTAGACGTCCGCATTGCGTAATACGTTGTAAGCCAGATGTGCCTCAATCTCGGCATAACGCTTGCCATCGCCAAACGCCAGCACATCAGGGGCGAAGTAGACATGGCCGTAGATGCTAACTCGATTAGCTGCAGGCAGAACGTACCGACCGTAAGCACCAATTCCCAAGACCGTTGCACTCTCGCCACCTACATCCGGTTCGATGTGAAACACCTTGCCGCCAAGCCCACCCTCAAGTGACTGGTTGCCGCTGGACATGTCCCCGACCGCGTGGACGCCAATGTGAATGACATCACCACGATCCTGGTTATGCAGCCATCCTGCATCGATTCGCAGGCCACGCTCGGTTGGGTTACCGATAAAACCTGCGCGAACCGTATCGTTATTGACGTTCAGATCAATAGTCTGGGCGTG
>JBCCZN010000124.1:0-8199 GCA_039187375.1 Pseudomonadota bacterium | reverse complement strand
CGTGGCATCCGGCAAGGGCGGTGTCGGTAAATCGACGACGGCTGCTAATCTTGCACTGGCACTGGCAGCAGAAGGGGCGTCGGTGGGCGTACTGGATGCCGACATATACGGGCCCAGCATGCCACGCATGTTCGGGTTGCCGTCAAAGCGGCCGCATTCGCCGGATGGCAAGACGATTGAGGCGCCAATGGCGCATGGCATCGCTGTGATGTCGATGGGGTTTTTGGTCGATGAACACGCACCTATGGTCTGGCGTGGCCCGATGGTGACACAGGCATTGAATCAGTTGCTCGGACAGACGCGCTGGCCGGATCTGGATTTTTTGATGGTCGATATGCCGCCTGGAACCGGTGATATTCAACTCACGATGGCGCAGAAGGTGCCTGTTGCTGGCGCGGTGATCGTCACGACCCCACAGGACATCGCCTTGACCGATGCCCGTAAAGGGCTTGAGATGTTCCGCAAAACATCGATTGCCGTGTTGGGCATCGTCGAGAACATGAGTCTATATACCTGCCCGGACTGTGGCTCAAGCGCTTCAGTCTTTGGCAAGGGCGGCGGCGCACGGTTGGCCGAAGATGCCGACACGACGTTATTGGGTGAGCTGCCGCTGGCGCTGGAAATTCGTGAGGGCGCTGATACGGGTAACCCAAGTGTCGCAGGCGAGCCGGAAGGTGCGCATGCGCACGCGTATCGTCAGATCGCAATCCGCGCCGGCGTCGAGCTGGCGCAGTCAAAGAGAGATTATTCGCACCGATTTGGATCGGTATTGGTTGAGGAAAAACAGTGACTATCAAGGCAGACAAGTGGATACGGCGCAAGGCCGAAGCAGACGGCATGATCGAGCCGTTCGAGCCAGGGCAGGTGCGCGAGGTATCGGGCCAGCGTGCGATCTCGTATGGCACGTCAAGTTATGGCTACGACGTTCGCTGCGCGCGTGAATTCAAGGTCTTCACTAATATCAATTCCGCAATCGTCGACCCCAAACAGTTTGACGAGAACAGTTTCGTCGATATGCAGGCCGACACCTGCATTATTCCGCCGAATTCATTCGCACTGGCCCGCACGGTGGAGTACTTTCGCATTCCGCGTAACGTCCTCACCATTTGCCTGGGTAAATCCACGTATGCTCGCTGCGGCATCATCGTCAATGTGACGCCGCTCGAGCCTGAGTGGGAAGGCCACGTAACGCTCGAGTTTTCCAACACGACGCCGCTGCCCGCGCGTATCTATGCCAACGAGGGCGTTGCACAAATGTTGTTCTTCGAGTCGGATGAGGCCTGTGAAACGTCGTACAAGGATCGTGGCGGTAAGTATCAGGGCCAAACCGGCGTGACGGTGCCGCGTGCCTGAGCGGCGTCAGCAACAGGTGTGGTTCATCCTCGCAAATCGTCGGCGGTAACCAGAACCGGCGTTGCTAGCGGTTGTTCGTCGAGCACCACCTGACCATCCAAGAATGCAAGCCGGCCCTCGGCGAGCCAGCGCACGGCCATTGGGTAGATTCGATGTTCCAGCGCCTGCACCCGCTGCTGCAGGCTGGCGACATCGTCCTCGGGTGCCACCTCGAGCTGCGCCTGGATAATGCCCGGGCCATCGTCAAGCTCGGCGGTGACAAAGTGCACCGTGCTGCCATGCACGGGATCGCCGTTGGCAAGGCATCGGGCGTGTGTATCCAGTCCCTTGTATTTGGGCAGTAGGGCTGGGTGGATATTCAGCAGTCTACCGGCATAGCGTGCAACGATTTCACCGCGCAGAATCCGCATGAATCCCGCCAGCACTACGATATCGGGTTGCAGCGCTGTGAGCGCCTGTAACAAGCCAGCATCAAATGCGTCGCGAGACGGATAGTCGCCACGGCGTACCACCCGTGTTGGCAGACCGGCTGAATCAGCTCGCTGGAGGCCGTAGGCCGAGGGTTTATCACTGACAACACCACAAATCTGCGCTGGATAACCGCCTTCGGCAATCTCGTCAATAAACGCCTGTAGATTGGAGCCGGAGCCCGAAATCAGAATGGCAACGCGCGGCGTTGAACTCATGCGCTGCCGTCGGCAACGATCGTTCCGATCGGCACTGCCTGCTCGCCGTGTTCGTGCAGCAGCGCCAGCGCATCGTCAACCTGTTGCGGTGGCATGGCGATGACCATGCCGATGCCACAGTTGAACGTCCGGCGCATTTCCGCCTCCGCAATGTCACCGTGTTGGGCTAGCCAATCGAAGATGGCGGGTCTGCTCCAACTGGCATAGTCGATGTCCACGGCGGTGCCAGCCGGCAGTACGCGCGGGATATTTTCAGTCAGCCCGCCTCCGGTAATGTGTGCAATCGCATGCACGTCGAGTGCCGCACACAGTGCCAGCAGTGGCTTGACGTAAATGCGCGTCGGCGCCATCAGCGCATCGGCCAGGCTGTGTCCGTCGATGAGCGTGTCCAGAGCCTGACCGGATTGCTCGACGACCGCACGGATCAACGAGTAGCCATTGGAGTGGGGGCCGCTGGAGCGGATACCAACGAGCGTATCGCCGACCCGTACGCGACTGCCGTCAACGAGTTTGTCGCGATCAACGCAACCGACTGAGAAGCCGGCAAGATCGTAATCGCCGGCTGCATACACGCCGGGCATCTCGGCTGTCTCGCCACCGATCAGTGCGCAACCGGCCTGTTCACAGCCTGTCGCGATGCCTTCGATCACGCTAGCGGCCTGCGCCTCGTCGAGCACGCCGGTCGCGAAATAGTCGAGGAAGAACAATGGTTCTGCACCACTGACAACGATGTCGTTGACGCACATGGCAACCAGATCGATGCCGATACTGGCGTGTTGCTGAAGGGCGCGCGCCAGTAATAGTTTGGTGCCGACACCGTCGGTGCCAGATACCAAAACAGGGTTGTTGAAGCGCGATAAATCGAGTTGAAACAGGCCGCCAAATCCGCCGAGGCCTGTCAAAACCTCCGGTCTATGGGTGGCGGCGCAGCGATCAGCGATTCGCTTGACCAAACGGTTGCCCGCGTCGATGTCGACGCCTGAATCTTTGTAGGTGAGCATCGGTGCATTATTTCACAGGGTCACTCAAGTTCCGATAGTCGATATACTGTGCTGATGAAGAAATGGCTGGTTTTGTTACTTCTTGGCGCTAGCACGCTAGCCGCTGCTGTGCAGATGCCCGATCTGTATACCGCCCAGGTGGTCTACGAGTCGCAGCGTCGCGATGGTCGTGAGCGGGCCTACGCGTCAGCGTTGAGCGCCGTGCTACGGCGGATTACGCCGGATGCAAATGCCGCGTGGCAGGACGCGAATCTGGCGCCAGCCAGCCAGTTTGTGTTGGGATTTCGTGAGGCGAACAACGATTCACTGTGGGTTAGCTTCGATGGCCCCGCACTGACAGCGGCGCTGCGTGATGCTGGCTTGGCGGTTTGGGGCGCCGAGCGACCGCTGACAATTGTCTGGCTTGCGGTGGAGACGGAAGAGGGCGAGCGGCAGTTGGTCGCGGCACGGCCGATCGAGGGTGAAGCCCCTGAGGTTGCGGCGTTGCGCGAGACGCTGCGCCAAGCGGGTTCCCTGTACGGCCTGCCGCTCAGTTTTCCAGTGCTGGATGAGACCGATACCGAGGCGGTGACGGACAGCGATGTCTGGGGTGGCTTTACCGATCGTATCCGCGCGGCGTCGCGACGCTACAACGCCGATAGCGTGCTGATCGGCCGAATGCCGGCGAGTGACGTTTCGCGCGCTCGCTGGACCTGGACATTTGCGGATGCCCGCACCAGTGTCAGCGGCGATGTCCAAAGTGCAGTCGATAGAGTCGCGGGCAGGTTGATTGAGCAGTTTGCCAGCCAACCCGGTGCGTCGATCGACATGCGCATTCGTGTGGTCGGTGTCGACAGTGCCATCGCCTATGCCGAAGTGTCTCGCTTGCTGGCGAATCAAAGCCTGATTTCCAATGTCGACGTGGTCTCCATGCACGGTGATTCGGTCATCTACCAAATCGATGCGTTGGCGTCGCGCGAGCGATTGGCGCAATTGTTGGTCGGCGATGTGATCGAATTGCTGGCGGTGACACCGACCGGCGGTGACTCTGCGGATCTGTATTTCGGCGTCGTGCCAGGTCTGATTCCGTGAGCCTGCGCTGGTTGCCCAACGCGTTGACTGTGGTGCGGATTGCACTGGTGCCTCTGATCATGGCGGCAATCGTCCTGGGTCAGTTTGCCAATGCGACCTGGTTGTTCTTAGCTGCCGGGTTTTCGGATGCGCTCGACGGCTGGCTGGCAAGGCGTTTCGGCTGGCGCACGGCCACCGGTGCGATTCTCGATCCTATTGCTGACAAGCTATTGATTGTGAGCACATTTTTGACATTGGCCTGGACTGCGATGGTGCCGCGTTGGCTGGCTGTTGTTGTCATTCTTCGTGATCTGTTCATCGTCGCTGGCGGTGTGTTTTATCAAGCGCGCTACAAAGACTTCGAGGGGGCACCGTCACGCTCGGGCAAATTGAGCACGCTGCTGCTGATTACGACCGTGTTGAGTGTGTTGATACATGCGTCCGGCTGGCTGCCTGTGAGTGTATTGACGATGCCCTGGCCTGGACTGGGCTGGCTGGCGGCGCTGGTGACACTGCTCGTGATCAGCACGATTGGATATTGGCGTGAAGGGATGCGGCGTGCGGCCGCGAAGGAGGCGGCATGACATTCGAGCGACGTCTGATGGTTCTGGCCGGGTTTGTTGGTACTGGTGTGCTGTTGTATTTGCTCTCGCCGGTGCTCACGCCATTTATCGCTGCCGCGTTGCTCGCCTACGTTGGCGACCCATTAACCGATTTTTTCGAGCGCAGGAAATTGCCCCGGGCGATTGCGGTGTTGATCGTATTCGTCCTGACATTTCTGGTGTTGTCGGGGCTGGTGTTGATGCTGGTGCCGCTCGTACGCGCACAGGCGACGGCGTTGTTCGACGTACTGCCGCGCTATTTGCAGCTGCTGGAGGATCAGGTCTGGCCGCATATTGCGCCCTACATTGCCGGTGATACTGACGCCCAGTTCGGTCTGGGTGCGATGATCGAGAATTTCGGCGCGACAGCGGGCAGTGTCGGGTCCTCGGTGTTGTCGTCGCTGACCCGCTCTGGTGGTGCTGTGATTACAGCGGTCGTCAATATCCTGTTGATTCCGATCCTGACGTTTTATCTGCTGCGCGACTGGGACACGTTGGTGCGCCGTATCGGTGCGCTGATTCCGGTATCACGGCGGGATGCGGCTTTTGCTTTGGCACGTGAAACCGATGAAACGCTAGCTGCCTTTTTGCGTGGTCAGATGTTGGTCATGATCGCGCTGGCGGCCATGTACACGATTGGCTTGTCATTGATTGGATTGCAATTTGCGCTGGCAATCGGTGTCGTGGCGGGACTCGTCAGTTTCGTCCCGTATTTGGGGTTGATCTTCGGCATCGGTCTGGCGGGTATCACGGCGATTAATGCGCCTGATGGCGGTGTGGTCATGTTGGCGCTCGTCGTCGTGGTGTTCACTGTCGCGCAATTTGTCGAAGGTTCGGTACTAACACCGAAGTTCGTTGGTGATCGGATTG
The DNA here is from genome assembly GCA_039187375.1 of Pseudomonadota bacterium. Classification (GTDB taxonomy): domain Bacteria; phylum Pseudomonadota; class Gammaproteobacteria; order Steroidobacterales; family Woeseiaceae; genus CALBPI01. The sequence continues at coordinate 2,637 of JBCCZN010000124.1, read as the reverse complement.
GACTGCACCCGGTTCTGGTCATTTTTGCGGTGATGGCTTTCGGGCAACTGTTCGGCTTTTTCGGTGTGCTGTTGGCCTTGCCTGCAGCGGCCGTGATTGCTGTGTTTGTGCGCTATGCCTATAGCAATTATTTACGCGAACATCCCGAAGCTCAGGAATATCTCGATGCGGCACAAACCGAAGCCGAATCGCCGGCGGACGGCGAACCGGAAACGCCGACCGATGAGGGGATGTAGCAGCGTTGCCATCATTATCCGAGCAGCTTGCGCTGCAGGTTTCGCTGGATGTTGAGGCGCGGTTTGATACATTTTTCGCCGGCCACAATGCAACAGTAGTCGAGGCGTTGCAGGCCATACCCGCGCCGGGCGTCTGGCTTGCCGGCGCATCCGGTAGTGGGCGCAGCCATCTATTGCAAGCCGCAGCGGCAATGCATGCAGCCGGCGATGCGTTTTATCTGCCACTGGCTGGCGATTTGCCGAGCGATGCGATTGACGGGCTGCCGGGCACATTGCTGGTGTGTCTGGATGACGTCGATCGCGTCGCGACGGATGCAACCTGGGAGCAGCAGCTCTTTGCATTGTACGAGCGCATTGTCGCCGCTGGCGGGCGATTGGTATTGAGCGCCCCGTCGCGTCCGAACCGGTGCGGTTTTGCATTGGCCGATCTGATCAGCCGCTTTCAGTCATTGGCCTTGTTTCGCCTGCATACACTCGACGATGACGGCCTGAAGTCTGCGCTCGAGATGCGCGCGCGGGCGCGCGGATTGACGATGACCTCAGCGGCGGTTGGTTACTTACTCAAGCATTTGCCGCGCAGCATGCCAGTATTGCTCGACTCGTTAACCCAGTTGGAAGCGCAGGCGATCGACACGCATCGTAAGCTGACACTGCCGTTTGTGCGTGAGCAGTTGCGGGCGAGTGACCATTAAGCGGTCAATTACAGGTGGTCAGGCTATCGATCCACTGACCGATCAAATCAACGCCATTGGCATCGACCACCGTGGAGCCAACCGGCGGCATTGCGTGTGTATCCCGGCGTCGTAGTCGCTCCCACAAGGTTGAGCGACTGGCATCGCCTGGCGCAATCAGCCTGGCATTGGTCAGGCCAAGATCGCTGCCCGTTGGCCTGACATCACAGCCGTTGGTTGCCATCAGTGGCGTTGAATAACGCAGGTCCAGATCGCTTGGGGTGGGACCGTTGACGCGATGGCAACCGGCGCAGTTACTGTGTAAATAGGCGCGCGCTCGATCGGACAATGACGCACCGGTATCCGACGGTGAGGCGAGACGATCGAGTTGCGCCACAGGCGCAGGTAACGGCGCCGAAAAGCTCATCACGTGCGCCAGTGTGTCCAGTTGATTCGCGTTACGACCGGTTGCCGGGTAGGCGAAGTTGCGATTCCATTGTGCGACCTCAGGGCCTAAAGACACGCCAGCGGCTTGTGTATGGCACTGCAGGCATTGCGCGCCAGACGGATATATCCAGTCCTGACCGTTGATCGTGACTGTCTTGCCGCCTCGCACGCGGGTTGCCTCGGTCTGCGCAGCATTCCATTCGTAGGTATAGCCGGCCCAAACGCCATCGGGGTGTCGCATCAGGTGACGGGTTTCGATCAGTGCACCGCCTAGACGGAAGTTCTTGACGATCACTGTGCCTGGCGGGAATTCGATGTCACCGTCCGTGCCGATCGTCATCGTGGTGCTGTTAGGCAGACCGATGTATCGGTCTTTAAGCGCACCGTCCGACCAGAATGGTGCATTGAGCGTGTAGGGGATCAGGCCCGAATACGGGGCCGTGATGTCGGTGCCACTGACGCAGCCGGATTGTGATAGTAACTCCGCGATCGTATCCGGGTTGCCGGAGCTGGCTGCAATCATCCGCCAGATGCGTCCGCGCCCGTTGCCACCATCGATATTCACCAGATACAGCTCATCATCCGGGCCAATAGCGAATGCCGTGGGGCTGATGGCACTGTTGATTAGCAGGTCGTTGTCGAAGCTGCCCTGCAGGTTAGGCTGGGCCGCCCAGATTCGTCCTGATCCGAAATCAGCAAACACATACCGACCGACCAACTCGGAGATCGCCGTGCCGCGATAGACCTGGCCGCCTGTGATCGAGTTGCCGTCGCTGCGACCGTAGACTGTTACCGGTTCGACCAGTGTCCCGGCAGCATTACAATCGGCTGCGTTGCTAGTCGCAATATCGCCCTCGCGGCAGCGCCAACCATAGTTGCCACCACGCTCGATCAGATTGACCTCTTCGCGAGCTGCCTGGCCGACATCAGCCAACCACAGCGCATCGGTTGCGTCGTCAAACGCCCAGCGCCACGGATTGCGTAGCCCCCAGGCAAAGATCTCTGGGCAGTCATTGGCATTGGCGCTTGGGCCGCACTGGGGATTGCCAGCGAACGGATTATCCGGAGGGATCGCGCCACCTGCTTGGCGCCATGTTGCGTATTGACGTCGCGGGCACCGGCGCCGGCTATGCGATCCCGCCGGATAACCCGTTCGCCGGCAACCCCCAGTGCGGCCCCAGCGCCAATGCCAATGACTGTCCTGAAATCTATGCCTGGGGGCTGCGCAATCCGTGGCGCTGGGCGTTTGACGACGCAACCGATGCGCTGTGGTTGGCTGATGT
>JBCCZN010000123.1:0-8203 GCA_039187375.1 Pseudomonadota bacterium | reverse complement strand
GCCGTTGCTGATTGAGGATACAGCGCAACAACTACCCGCCGGACGACTGGAGGCGACGCCAGTGGCGAGCGATACCTGGCGGGTGGCGGTGCAGTGGCGCGATTCTCGATTCCCAGTATCGCGCACTCAGGCGCGGGTGGTGAGGCTGCGATGAATCAACGCGGTGTTACGCTGATCGAACTTCTGATTGGTGTCAGCCTAGGCATGATCGTAACCGCGTCGATCGGTCAAGTACTGGCATTAGTGAGTCGCGACTACAAACGATCCGAGACTATGGTCTCAATGCACGAACAGGCCGATATGGCTTTGCAGTTCCTAACGCAGGATTTACGCATGGCCGGGCATTGGGGTCTGGTACGCCACGGCAGCGAGTTGGCAGGCCATAGCGAAGTGAGCAATGCAAACCCGAAAGGACTTGCCATCCCATCACGTTGCGACGCGGGGCTACTGCTGGATCTGGCCTTTGCGCTGGACACCAGACCGCTTTCGCACTGGCGCTGCAATATCACAGCCACCGCAACATCAGATGCCCTGGTCGCCCGCTATGCCAGCGCGCGTGTCACGACACCGCAACCCAATCGACTGCAGATCCACAGCACCGACAATGGGGGTGATGTCATTGTCGATGGCAGCGCACCTGGCGCAAGCGCCCTGCAGCAGCTGCACGATCTGAAGATTATGGCCTACTACGTGGCAGAGCGATCAGCGCTATTTCCTGACCTGCCGGTCCTACGACGCTTGACACTAACGGCGAACTCACGGCGCCCACTACTGATCGATGAAGAAATCGCACCCGGTGTTGAGGTTATGCAGATCGCCGTTGCCATCGACACCGATGCCGACAGGCGCGCCGACACAGTGATGCAAGCGAATGACCCAAGGCTGTTAGAACGCAATGTCGATGGCACGGCACGCTGGCAACCGCTGGCGGTCCACATATGGCTGATCATCCGCAGCGAACATGCAGGCTGGCCACAACAAACTGCCGAGCAATTTCAGATCGGTGACCTTAGTTATGCTGCGCCGACCGATGGTCATTTGCGATTGATGGTCAGCCGTACCATTCGTCTGAGAAATCACGTTGATTAGGGTTACCCGTCACGAGCGTGGCGCGGTCCTCATCATGAGTATGATCCTGCTCACAATGACAGCACTATTGTCAGCCAGTGCACAACGTGTTGCGAGTTATTCGACCGATGCCGCAGGGTGGCAACAACGCGACTATGAGACGCTGACGCGACTCGATGATGCGATGCAGACAGCGAGCGACGGTTCGTTTTGGCTTACCAGTTTTCACCCCCCTCAGGTTCGAATCGGCTCTGAGCACATCACGGTGGCAATTCAGGCTCTGGGCACATCGGCAACGCTGCCACACCCTGCCTTTCAGCCTGCGCGGCACACTCACCTGGAAGCACACTGGTTTCGCATCACTGCTGTCGCCGAACGGCATGCATTAACGATCGCAAGCCAACAACGCATCGTCGCGCTCATCACCACCCGAGGAGCCGCACCGATGCGTCCAGGCGACCGAAGAGCACTGACAACGACACAACCCTCGCACGGTATGGTTATTCCGGTCAGTTGGGCTTGGCTGTCGGAATGAAACCGGTGCCTGGCATCACGCTCATCGAGCTGCTGATTGTGCTGGCCATCATCAGCATCATCAGCGCTTTGTCGATTCCAAATTTGCAGCGTCACTCTGACCGAGCGGCACGCAATGATGCGCGTATCGCGCTGCTGCGTCTGGCCAGCGAACAACAAACCCATTTCATCCGCGTGGGTCGCTACGCTGCTGATTTGACTCAGCTAGGCCGGGCTGAGCCCACTGTACGAACGTCTAATGAACGCTATTTGCTCAGCGTAGAGAGCATCAGTGAATCGGGGTTTCGGTTACGCGCGACCTTGTTGACGCCGGGCGGTGAGCAGCAACGCTGCGCCTGGATGGGACTGGATCAGAGTCAGCGGCGCTCATCAGGCCCCGCCGGTGCGAGTGAGTGTTGGTATCGATGACAGCAAGCAACCGCCAACCGACTAGGACTCGACAGGTTTGTCCTGATCCGTTGCCGCATCTTCCTCGGATACCGGCTCGACAGCCACAGGCTCACGCGATAGCAGTGCATCCAAAATCAGCAAGCCCGCTCCGATGCTGATCGCGATATCGGCGACATTAAAGGTTGGGAAGTACGCATCTCTCCAATGCACCTGGATAAAGTCGACAACATAACCGAATCGAATTCGATCGATCACATTGCCGATCGCACCGCCCAATACCAATGCCAGGGCGCTGACCAATAGCCACTGGCCGCGCGCCGGCAATTTGAACAACCAGACGGTGATGACGACACATACCACTAATGCGAGAATGATGAAGAACCAGCGTTGCCAACCATCCTGATCGCCCAGAAAACTGAATGCAGCACCGAAGTTGTGCAAGCGTTGAATGTTCAAAATGACGTTGACCGTCACCGAGTCATACAGGTCAAAGGATTGAACGATCACCCATTTGCTGAGCTGATCAGCGATGACGATGAGACCGGAGAGCAACAACCAGCGGCTGGCATTAGGTGTTCGACGAGTGTTCACGCGGCTATGTTAACAGCTCACGTGCCGCGGCTGCGTCCCGATCCATCTGCTTCACCAACGCATCGAGATCGTCGAAGTGTTGCTCATCACGCAGGCGTGCCTTCAACGTCACACGCAAGCGCTTGCCATACAAATCACCGGTAAAATCAAATACGAATACCTCGAGCAGAACACCCTCACCACCGACTGTCGGCCGCGTACCGATACTGGCAACGCCGAGATGCGTCGTCGCATCGATGCCATCCACCTGCACAGCGAAAATCCCCGACACCGGCGGTGTGCGCCGGTGTAAATCAATATTGGCCGTCGGATATCCCAGCGTACGCCCCAACTGACGACCGCGAATGACCTTACCCGACAACTGATACTGGCGCTGCAATGCCACCTCAACATATGCCATATCGCCGCGAGCTAACGCCTGTCGGATCGAAGTGCTGCTCACACGCTGACCCTGTACTTCGACACTATTTACCTGCGCGACAGAATAGCCGAATTGATCGCCAGCACGCCTTAAGTCATCGACATTGCCGGCAGCTCGATGTCCAAAGCGAAAGTCATCGCCAATCACCAGATGGCGCACACGCAATGCCGACACCAGATACCGATGGATAAAGTCATCAACACTAATTGCGGCCATGCCGGCATCGAACCGCGGACAAAAAAACCCATCGACACCGTCCGCTGCCAGAAGCCCGAAACGTTCGCGAAATCGAGTCAATCGAGCCGGCGCCTGGTTGCCTGCGAAATACTCCTTCGGCAGCGGTTCGAAACTCATGACGACGGCTGGCACGCCGCGAGCTGTTGCTTCTGCGCGCGTCGCCTGTATCAACGCCTGATGCCCGGCGTGAATGCCATCATAGCCACCGATCGTGACCACACTGCCGCCATCACTGCTCGCGCTACCCAACAGCTGAGCCATTCGCTCGGGGTATCGTGCAAAGATCATCGACTTACCTGCAATTTGAGATGCGCAGGTCGAATACCGGCAACTAGCGCGGTCACCGTGTAAATGACGACACCACCAATCACCAGCGCGGACAATCGCAAAACGCGATCAGCCACATCCGCCTGAAGCCACCACGACAGCTGTGGCGAGAACCACAGCAGCATAATGATCAACATTGCATTGGCTGTCAGGATGCGAATCGAAAATGCCCACCACCCGGCGTGCGGGCTCACCAGCTTGCGTCGACGCAGCCCGGTATATAGCAACAGCGCGTTAATCGCGGCAGCACAGGTCAGCGCCATCGCCAACCCCGCATGGGTGGCCTCGACGTCAAACTGGATCAACGCGCCAACAAACACCAGGCTGAGTATCAGGTTGACCGCTAGCGCTAGTACACCAATTTTGACCGGCGTCTTGGTGTCTTGACGGGCGAAGTAACCCGGCGCAAGCACCTTGACCGTAATAAATGCCGTCAGACCACCGGAAAACGCCCACAAACTCGCTTGCGCCATCTGTACATCATGCGCATTAAATACGCCACCGAAAAACAGCGTCGTGATCAACGGCCCCGCGAGCACGGCCAGACCGAGTGTTGCCGGTAGCGCAATCAACATGACCAAGCGCAGCGCCCAGTCGATGGTCGCGCTGAACTGCGCAGTGTCGTCACCAGCCACGTTGCGAGACAGGCTGGGTAAGATCACTGTCGCCAACGCAATGCCAAACACACCGAGCGGAAACTCCATCAGGCGGTCCGAGTAATACAACCAGGTAATTCGACCCTCACCAAGTAAAGAGGCGATGACGTTGTTGATGATCAGATTGATCTGGGCAACAGACGAGCCAAAGATCGCGGGTAGCATCAAACGAAAAATTTTCTGCACCTGAGCGTCATGCCAGCTCCATCTCGGCCATGCGAGTACGCCAAGTCGACGCACAAATGGCAACTGACAACCCAACTGAACCAGCCCACCGATGAACACACCAACCGCCAATGCCATGGTCGGATAGTCAAACATCGGCGCCAGCCAGATCGCGCAGGCGATCAATACAATATTCAACAGTACCGGAGTCAAAGCGGGCACCGCGAACTGTCCATAGGTATTCAGCACACTTGCCGCCAGCGAGGTCAATGATATGAACAACAAATACGGAAACGTGATCCGCAGCATTTGAGTTGCTAGTGCATAGGTGTCGGCATCCGCCAGAAAACCGGGTGAAAACCCAGCCACGATCAATGGCGCCGCAATGACGCCCACCAATGTCAGCACAAACAGCGCCAACCCGAGCGTGCCCGCAACGCGCGCCGTCAGTATTCGCACCGCGACGTCACCGCCCTCGCTGCGCACCTCGTTGAGCACCGGTACGAAGGCCTGCGCGAAAGCGCCCTCAGCAAAGAAGCGACGCAACATGTTGGGAATCCGATTGGCAATGATGAAAGCATCCATCATCCAACTCGCACCAAAGAGCCGCGTGAACACCATATCGCGCACCAGACCCAGCACGCGAGATACACCCGTCATGGCTCCGACCGTTGTCGTGGCCTGCAACAGGGATCGGGTCGAGGCTTTCTGGTCAGTGTCCATTGCGCGCGAAGTGTAGCCCTTGATTGACATGGTTGCCACAACCTCCGATACTAGCGGGCTGTTTTATCGCCCTGCTCGGAGCAGTTACGTGGCTAACATTAAATCTGCGCGCAAACGTGCACGCACATCAGAAAAGCGTCGCCTGGAAAACATGGCGAAACGCTCTCGCATGCGCACCTTCATCAAGCGCGTCATTCTCGATGTCGAGAAAGGCGACAAGGATGCAGCCCTCGCCAGCTACAAAGCGGCGGTGCCGGTCATCGACACGATGGCGGGTAAAGGCATCATCCATCAAAACAAGGCCGCTCGGCACAAGAGCCGATTGAACAAAATGATTATGGCGATGAGCGCCTGATCAGGACGTCTCTACTACAGGCGCGATGGCTCGCGCCTGTGCATCCAGCTCCTCCAGAAACTGCATGATCTGTTGCGCCAGCACATCGGTGCCGGCGCCTGTAGCTGCGCTTACGTTAAATACGGGCCCGTCCCATTCGAGCGCCTGAATCAACGCCGCCCGCTCCTCGGCAAAAAGCGCCTCATCGAGCAGGTCCATCTTGTTGATCACAAGCCATCGCGGGCGCTCGGCAAGCTCAGGATCGAATTTTTCAAGCTCTGCGGCAATCGCCGTTACGGCGTCAGCGGCACTGGGTTCACCCTCAGCCGGCAGAATGTCGACGATGTGTAACAACACGCGGGTTCGCTGAACATGCTTCAAGAACCGAATCCCCAGGCCTGCACCATCTGCGGCACCTGCAATCAATCCCGGGATATCGGCCATGACGAAACTCTGTGCCATACCGACTGAAACGACGCCCAGGTTGGGCTGCAGCGTGGTGAAGGGATAATCAGCGACCTTTGGTTTTGCCGCACTCATCGCGGTAATCAACGTCGACTTACCGGCATTGGGCATACCCAACAAACCCACGTCGGCCAACAGCTTCAGCTCCAGATGCAAGTGCCGCGACTCCCCAGGCGTGCCAGGTGTCGTCTTTCGAGGCGCGCGATTGACGCTGCTCTTGAACCGAGCATTGCCAAGCCCGCCCTGCCCACCCGCGGCAACGCGAAAGCGCTGCTCTGGCTCGGCAAGATCCCCGATCAGTTCACGGGTATCGATGTCGGTGATGAGCGTGCCGACCGGCACGGCGATAGTCAGGTCATCGCCGGACTTGCCAGTACGATTGCGGCCGGCGCCGGGTTGCCCATTGCCCGCACGAAACTTACGCTGCACACGGAAGTCGACCAGCGTGTTAATGCTGGCATCAGCAACCAGGTAAACATCGCCACCTTGACCACCATCCGCTCCGTCAGGACCACCGCGCGGGATGTACTTTTCCCTGCGAAAGCTGAGCGCACCGGCGCCTCCGTTACCCGCATAGACGTGTAACGTGGCTTCATCGACGAATTTCATTAGTGGATCGCGCTAGTTGCAGTGCGATGCGCGCCTCGTCAGTCGGTGACGACGCTCACGTGCTTGCGATTTTTCGGACCGCGGGTCTGGAAAACGACCTTGCCATCCGTCTTGGCGAACAACGTATAGTCGCGACCCATGCCGACATTCACGCCCGGGTGGAAGTGAGAGCCGCGCTGGCGAACAATAATGTTGCCGGCAAGAACTGCTTCACCGCCGTAGCGCTTGACGCCAAGTCGTTTGGACTCCGAATCGCGACCGTTCTTGGTAGAGCCGCCTGCTTTCTTATGTGCCATGCCGGTAGTTCCTTATTCTTCCTCGTCCGAAGCCGCTTTCTTCTTGCGCGGCGCACCGGTGATACCGGTCACTTCGACCTCGGTATACCACTGGCGATGGCCTTTATTGCGCAGGTAGTTCTGGCGACGCTTGAACTTGATAATGTTGACCTTCTTGCCTTTGGCCGTTTCTACGACCTTAGCCTTGACCTTGCTACCCTTGACCGTGGGGGCACCAACTTTGACATTGGCGCCATCACCCACTAGCAGGACTTGATCGAATTCGACAGCTGCACCGGCCTCCGCGTTCAGTTTCTCAACGCGGATGCGTGCGCCTTTGCTGGCGCGATATTGCTTGCCGCCGCTCTTAAAAACCGCGTACATCGTGATTCCTTGGCTTGGATCTATGCAAAAGACTGCGAATTGTAATGATCCGCTGATGCCCGGTCAATGTATTTGGTCAGCCATTTCGAACGATTGCAACCACCCCAAATGTCGCGCGCGCTGGGCATTTAAGGCAAAATTGCGGGATGCAACCGGCCAGACAAGCAGCGCCCGCCCAGACACTGGAAGATATCCGAGACTTATGTCGCCACGACCTTGCCGCTCTGGATGAACTCATCCACGAGAGCCTAGCGTCAGATGTGACTTTGGTCTCTGACGTGGCCCAGTACATCATCACCGCGGGCGGCAAGCGCCTGCGTCCGTTAATCGTATTGCTTGCCTGCCGGGCATTGAATCCTGCGGCTGCGGCTCAGGACGCGGCGAGCCGATCTTCATTGAAGGCGGCGGCGATCATAGAGTTCATTCACACCGCGACACTGCTACATGATGATGTGGTCGACGGCTCAGACCGACGTCGGGGGCGGGACACAGCCAACGCTGTATTCGGCAACCAGGCGAGTGTCCTGGTTGGCGATTTTCTGTATTCACGGGCATTCCAGATGATGGTTAGCATCGGCGATATGCGTGTGATGCAAGTTTTAGCTGACGCAACCAATACCATCGCCGCGGGCGAAGTCATGCAGCTTATGAATGTCAATGATCCCGACACAAGCGAAGATCAATATCGGGAAGTGATCTACCGCAAAACGGCCAAGCTGTTCGAGGCGGGTGCACAGATCGCTGGCATCATCAGCGGCCACGACGAGTCAGTATTGGCAAGGCTCAGTTTGTTCGGCCGTGAGTTGGGCACCGCGTTCCAATTGGTGGATGATGCACTGGACTACAGTGCCAGCGCCGAGGAGCTCGGCAAGAACATTGGCGATGATCTGGCCGAGGGCAAACCGACGCTGCCACTCATTCACGCCATTCACCACGGTAATGCCACCCAACGTGAGCTGATCCGCAGCGCCATCGAAAATGGCGGCGTAGACCAGTTACCAGAAATCCTGAAAGCGATTGAATC
>JBCCZN010000122.1:0-8529 GCA_039187375.1 Pseudomonadota bacterium | reverse complement strand
ACGTAGTAGATGATCACGTAAGACTGGAACGCCGCAATCAAAATAAATCCGTTGAATACGAGGAATGTTGCAAGACACAGCTTCAAAAACGGCGAGAATTTCAGCGTTGTCGCAAAACCTTTAGCGAACTGCTTCAGATTCTCCCAAATGACACTACCCGTACTGTTTTTCTCGCTATTCGAAGAGTCGTCATTGGTGTTCCCAGTAAAGCGCTCTCGCAGAAAAATTGCAGGTAATACACCGAGTGCTATCACCACAATGCCAATGATAATGGCAAGACGAGACGCGCCTTGGACCTCATTATCAAACGCTGGCAAATACATGATCGCTAAAAAGTAGGGCGATACCATGTACGCAATATTGCCAATAAAATTCTGCACACCCATGAGCCGCGTTCGCTCGTGGTAATCGGGTGTCAACTCGTAACCCAAAGCAACCCAGGGTGTGGCGAATATTGTGTACGCAAGATAAAAAATCAGCGAACCGCCAAGGAAGTACCAAAAATAAAAGCCATCGCTTTTTCCTGGTGGAAGTTGCCATAGCAGTATAAAAATGAGGCCTGCTGCGATGGCTCCAATAAAAATATAGGGGCGCCTGCGTCCGTATTTAGTATTGGTGTTGTCGGATATATAACCCATCAACGGGTCGGTGATGGCATCGGTTAATCTGGGCAGTGCACCGAGCAGGCCGACTAACGTTGGGCTAAGCCCAAGTCCGAGATTCAAGACAATCGTCATGCTACCGATTGCTGCGGCGAGTGTGTTATTGACAAATGCACCGATGCCATAAACCAGTTTCAAGTGAAACGGAATACGATCCTCCGGTGCGGTCGCATTTTGCGTACCTGCACTCATTATTTTGTCCCCCCCGTGGCGGCTTGCCACTGACGCCGGATCATCGGTTACAATGACAGCGCTGTCAAATAACGCCATTGGGGAACGTGAGACGTGAGCATGCAGGGCGCCGCTGATCTCAATCAGGCGGCAGACGTTCCAACACGAGTTGCCGAATTACTGTCGAAAATGTCACTGACTGAGAAGATTGGTCAGCTTTGGCAGGTCAACGTCGGTGAAGGCTATTTGCCCGACGACGTAGTGCATCAGGTTCGTGCCGGTCAGGTTGGTTCTATTCTGAATCTGGTCGATGTCGGTCTGGTCAATGAGCTACAGCGCATAGCCCGAGATGAGAGTCGATTGGGCATTCCATTGCTCAGCGCCCGCGATGTCATTCACGGCTTCCGAACGGTGATGCCTATTCCATTTGCACAGGCGGCTAGCTGGAGCGAATCCGTTGTTGAGGCGGGTGCACGAGTCGCCGCGCGGGAAGCGGCCGCATGCGGCATCAATTGGACTTTTGCCCCGATGCTGGATGTTGCACGTGATCCGCGGTGGGGGCGTATCGCAGAGAGTCTCGGAGAAGATCCACTCCTGGTATCGCGTCTGGGTGCTGCGATGGTGCGCGGTTTTCAGGGTCAGGAATTGTCGGCACCCGACAGTATCGCCGGATGTGCCAAGCACTTTGCTGGCTATGGTGTAGCCGAAAGCGGTCGCGACTACGCCACGACTAATGTGCCGGAAAACGAACTGCGTAATGTCTACCTGCGGCCATTTACGGCCGCGGCAGATGCGGGTGTTGCCTCATTCATGACCTCGTTCAGTGACATTGACGGGATACCGGCAACGGCGAATGAATTTTTGTTGCGCACGGTGCTTCGTGGTGAGTGGGGCTACGAGGGTATTGTTGTCAGCGATTGGGATTCGGTTCGACAATTGTGTGTTCACGGACTGACAGAGAGCGATCGGGATGCAGCGCACGAGGCGGCGACCGCCGGCGTCGATGTCGAGATGCATGGCGATGCCTATCACCAACACTTAGAGTCGCTTGTTCGTGACGGCTGCGTTGAGCCGGCGGTCATCGATACGGCCGCTGCGCGCGTGCTGACATTGAAATTTGCGCTGGGTTTATTCGATGCGCCACTTACAGACGTGTACGCCGTGGCACCACCCGCCCCGGAAGCGGCAGCGGAGGTAGCACAGGCCGCGGCACGCGATAGCGTCGTCTTGTTGAAAAACGATGCAGGCATGTTGCCGCTGGATTCGTCGATGATCCGCTCGTTGGCGGTCATTGGGCCATTGGCGCATGCGCCGCGTGAGCAGCTTGGCACCTGGATTTTTGATGGTGATCCGAGTTTGAGTGTCACGCCGCTGGATGCGCTGCAGCAAACACTGGGCGACACCGTGGCAGTGCAACATGTGCCGGCGCTTGCGACGAGTCGCAGTCGTGATAGCAGTGGTTTTGAGGCGGCGGCGAATGCCGTGCAGTCCGCTGACGCGACATTGCTGTTTCTCGGAGAGGAGGCGATTCTCTCCGGCGAGGCTCACTCGCGCGCCGATATCGATTTGCCGGGCGCACAAGCCGAACTGGTTAGTCACCTGGCCGAACTGGGCAAACCACTCATTGCCGTTATCATGACGGGCAGGCCGCTGACACTTACCAATGTCATTGATCGGCTGGACTCGGTGTTGTTCGCCGGACATCTGGGCACGATGGCGGGGCCCGCTTTGGTCGATTTGATATTTGGACACACAACACCGCGTGGCAAGTTACCGGCCACCTTGCCGAAGATGGTGGGTCAGGTGCCGATCTATTACGCGCAAAAAAACACGGGCAAGCCGCCGTCGCCGCATTCGGTTGTCATGATCGATGACATTGATGCCAACGCAGACCAGCTGTCCACGGGTATGACTGCCTATCATCTGGATGCGGGCTATCTGCCATTGTTCCCATTTGGTTACGGGCTGAGCTACACCACGTTCGCGTACGAGAACATCGCGGTTGAGCAATACGACCTGAGACCTGGCGACGATCTGGTGATTGGTGCTGACGTTATCAATACCGGTCAGTGCACAGGGGTGGAGACCGTGCAGTTATATGTGCGTGATCTGGTTGGTAGCGTGACGAGACCGGTGCGCGAGCTACGGGATTGGCAACAGTGCGAGCTCGAGCCGGGGGAGCGGTGCCGGATTACCTTCAGGCTAACACAGGACGCGCTGGGATTTTTTGGTCGCAGCAATCGATTTGTCGTTGAGCCTGGTGTGTTTCACGCCTGGATTGGGGGCGATTCCAATGCCGAACTTCAAACTGAATTCAGGATTCACGGCAGATGATTATCAAGGGGGACGATCAATGCAGAAATTTATGGGATTGGCGCTGTTACTGGGACTTGCCAGTTGCGCGCATGACGACACGATGAATCCGATTCAACAAACACGCGCCGACCTGATGGCCGGCGAAGTGATGGCGGTCGCCTATTCGGGTTTTCGCGAAGGCCAGCACCCGGATCGCGGTGACGGTGCGAATAACCCTACTGATGAGCAGATCCTGGAAGATCTGAATATTCTTGTGGCGCATGGCTTCAAGTTGATTCGTGTCTATGACACCGGTGAGAACAGTGCGACGACGCTGCGAATCATTGAAGAGAACCAACTGCCCATTCGGGTCTTGCTCGGTATCTGGCTGCGCGCCGAGATCAGCAATCATGAAGGTTGCGCTTGGTTGGATGAGCCGATTCCCGATACGCAACTGGCCGCGAATAAATTGCTCAACGATGCGGAGGTGGCTCGCGGAATCGAGTTGTCGCGTCGTTATCCGGAGATAGTGGCTGCGGTCAATGTGGGTAATGAGGCGCTGGTATCGTGGAACGATCACATGGTGCGGCTGCCCGATGTGATTGACTACGTCAAAACCGTGAAAGCAGCAATCGATCAACCGGTGACGGTTGCAGATAACTACGAGTGGTGGATTGCCGACGGTGCACCGTTGGCCGAAGTGGTGGACATCATTGGTGTACACACCTACCCAGCCTGGGAGAACCGTCCGATCGACGAGGGTCTGTCCTACACGATTGAGAATCTCGAGCGTGTTCGAGCAGCGCTGCCGGACAAGCCAATAGCCGTGCTCGAAGCGGGCTGGGCGACGACGGCATCCGAATTTGGTGATCGTGCTGGTGAGCCGCAACAGGCGCGCTACTACCAGGAACTCTATGCGCTGGGCAAAGAGAGAAACATCACGATGTTCTTTTTTGAGGCGTTCGATGAGCCATGGAAAGGTAACCCGAACAACCCGAACGGTGCGGAAAAACACTGGGGCCTGTTTTTTGTGGATCGCACACCAAAAGCGGTGATGCGCGATGGGGTGCAGTGACCAAGCCGATTGCGATCTCGCTGCGCGGCTTGCGGACGTTTGTCCAGGCCGCGCAATATGGCAGCTTTAGTCAGGCGGCTGAGGTGTTGTTCATTACGCCATCGGCTGTGAGCCATCAAATTCGCGGGTTGGAAGCACGGCTGGGTCACAAGTTATTCGAGCGTCAGGGCAACGAGCTGCGCCTCACTGGGACTGGCCGCGAGATGTTCAATGACATCCAGCCATTAATGTCCGAGCTTGAGTCTGTTGTGGCTAATTACACGACTCGTACGAGTCGGCAGCGAATCCGGATGTCGGTGCAGCCGTTTTTCGCCAGCGAGTATTTCCTGCCACGGCTGGGCGAGTTCACTGATCAACATCCGGATGTCGACATTCAGGTCAGCGCCAGTGACGAGAGTGCCGAGACGTTGCCACCAGATGTCGATTTGTCGATTCGGTTGTTTCGTAAACCACCCAAAGGCTATCAATCGCGATTGTTGTTTCCGCTACGCTTTGCTCCGGCTGGCTCAAAGGCGATGGCGAAGAGCATCAAGGTGAAAGATGGCTTGATCACCAGCGAGCTGCCGCTGATTGTGCATCAGTCATACCCGCGTGCCTGGCAACAGTGGTCCAAGGCGGCGGGCGTACAATTGCCTCGTGACAGCAAGGTCACGCAGCTGGACTCGATGATTACTGTTGTGCGGGCGACCGAGCAGGGTATCGGCGCATCGTTGGTGCCCGTGCCAATCGCGGATCAGTGGTTTCATCAAAAGACCATTGTCCGGCTGTTCGATGAGGAACTGACGGCAAACGTGAGTTATTACTTGCTATGGCGCGATGACCAGGAACTGGCCGCTGACGGCGTGTTGTTGCGTCAGTGGATCGAGTCACGCTTCACCACCAGCGCATGAAAAAAACTCATCCGTGTGGCGAGTTTTATCCTTTTGCAGTGCAGCATTTCGAGCCGTATCTTGCTAATCGTCCGCCGGCACCCAGGTGTCGGCAAGGGTACGTAAACGGTTCAAGCAAGGAGAGTCAGATATGTCTCACACTACGCACGCAGCACGTGATCAGTTCGCGTACGGCCGTGGTGGCATGAGCGCCAAAGCGCTCACCTTTGTGCCCACCATTGTCGGAAACCAGCTGAATGACGCGATCGCCTGTCGCATCGAAAGCCCTGCTGAAGAGTCAATCAACGCTATTTTGGCGTTCGAAAATTTCCTCGGCGCGTGGTTCGGTGGCGGCGTACTGAACGCGGCATAAGCTCGCCGCCGGCCGGCTCTCACCCCCCGTGAGTCGGCCGGCGTGCACCTTAAACCCGATTATTCATAACGCTTTTGTCTCAGCTCTGTCAGTCTTGACAACGCTGTCATTTGTTGTGAATCTTGCCCGTCAACGGGGGCGCTGTGGCGCTCGAGAGCAATGCATTTACGGGGGACATGTGCATGCTGCGCTGGCGGATTATCGCGCCTGGCTTGTTATCGCTGGGCTTTTTAACGGTTATTTCTGGTTGCGTCGACAACGGGCGTGATCCCAATTTGTCGGGCATTGACACCATCTCTTCTGCAGGTGCTCAGCCACAGACTAACCAGAACATTTCTAACCCGACGCTCACAAACGCTCAGAACTCTGAGGTCGATCCGGGCGACAACCTGACGCTCGTATGGAGTGACGAATTCGATGGCGCCGCGCTGGATCCAGACACCTGGTTCTTTGCAACCGGCGACGGTTCCGAAGCCGGTTTGCCGGGCGGCTGGGGCAATAATGAGCTGCAGTACTACCTGCCAGACAGTGCCCAGCTGGAAAATGGCGTTCTGAAAATCACAGCGCGTCGCGAGTCGTTCGGCGGCTCTAACTACACATCGGCGCGCATTAACACGCAGGACCGGTTCGCGTTTCGCTACGGCCGTATCGAAGCCAGCATCAAGTTGCCAGCGGGTCAGGGTATCTGGCCCGCGTTTTGGATGTTGTCGCAAGACAGTCCTTACGGTACCTGGGCGGCCACCGGTGAAATTGATGTCATGGAGGCCGTAAACCTCGGTGGCACCGGTGGTAATGAAATTTTCGGTACCATTCACTATGGTGCGCCGTTCCCGGGCAATGTGTTCACGTCACAGACCTACACACCCAGCGTCAATGTCACTGACGATTTTCATCGCTACGCTGTCGAGTGGGACGCAAACGAGATGCGCTGGTATTTCGACGACACGTTGTATGCCGTGCAAAACTCCTGGTTCTCAACGGCCGCTGCCTTCCCGGCCCCGTTTGATCAGTCATTCCACATTCTCCTGAACGTCGCGGTAGGCGGAAACCTGCCTGGCAATCCTGCGGCGGATACGGTCTTCCCGGCCACCATGGAAGTTGACTGGGTACGCGTCTATTCCGGCGAAGCGCCTTGATATTTCGTCGTCACGACGACTAACCCAATAACAGGGCGGCCGGGCACTGGAGCCTCCCGCCCACAAAAAAACGATTCCGTTTGAGAGTCAGCTTATGAACGTACAAGTATTTCCGCGAACCGTCCGTTTTGTCTCGGTCACCTTTACTGCCTTGGTACTGGCGGCTTGTGGTCAGGGCGATGGTCCTGAGAGCATTCAAAACTCTGCTGCAACGCCGTTGCCACCTATTCCGGCTGGCTTCTGTGATCCGGTTAATTTCGAGATCTTGTGCGATGCGGTGGGGATCAACAACTTCAATGGTGGCGCGACCACGGTGATCGATAATCCCGATCGCAGCGGCATCAATACCAGTGAGAAGGTTGCACAAATGCAGAAGTTTCCGGACCAGGTGTTCGGCGGCACGCTGCTCGATACGGGTGCTCCGATCGACTTCACGCAAGGCCAAGCGTTCAATATTAAGGTCTGGGCGACTCGCGCGGTTCCGCTGACATTCAAGCTGGAGCAGCTGAATGTAGAGGCGGTTATGAGCCACTCGGGCAGCGGCTCCTGGGAACAGCTGTGCTTTGACTTCACCGGTCAAACGGCGGGCGTACCCAATGCTGGCATTACCTTAATTTTCGATAATGGCGTATTGGGTGCCGCAGACACCGACCCGATGAACTGGACGTTTTACTACGATGACATCGAGCAGGTCGCTGATTGTAGCGGCGGCGGCGGCGGTGGCGGCGGCATGGGGCCGACGACGTTTGGTGCGCTGACGTTTGATGATGCAGCGTTGACCTACACACTGACCGGCTTTGGCGGTGCAGAGGATTCTCAGGTGGTCAACGATCCGGATGGTGGTACTAACCAGGTTGTCCGGGTTAACCGTTCTGATAGTGCTGAGACGTTTGCGGGCACAACCGTATCGGTTGGTCCGAACAACTCTGTGCCGACGATTCCGCTGGATGCGATGAACACGCAAATGACGGTGCGGGTGTACTCGCCGGCATCAGGTCTGCCGGTTCGGCTGAAGATTGAAAATCAGAACGACAATACGGTCTCCGTTGAGACGGAAGCCGTAACGACCATGGCCAACGCCTGGGAGACGCTGACGTTCGACTTCTCGATGCAAGCAATGGGCACAGCTGCGTTTGACGCTTCGGCGACCTACGACAAGATCACTATCTTTTTTAACTTCGGTACCGACGGCGCGACCGCCGGTGCACAGACCTTCTTCTTCGATGACATTGACGTTGCCAGTGGTGGCGGCGGTGGCGGTGGTACGCCCGCTGCATTTGAAACGGTCACCTTTGATAATGCTGCATTGACTTACACGCTGATTGGTTTCGGTGGTGCGGAAGATTCCCAGGTTGTCGCCGACCCCGCTGACGCCGCGAATAACGTCGTTCAGGTTAACCGGTCTGATAGCGCTGAGACGTTTGCGGGTACAACCGTGGCGACAATGGCAAATGAGGCGGTGGGTGTCATCCCGTTGGATGCCATGAATACGCAAATGTCACTACGAGTGCGCACACCGGCTGCGGGTGTTGTGGTTCGTATGAAAATTGAGAACTCAATGGACAATACAGTGTCCGTTGAGACTGAGGCGACGTCTACCGTCGCCGACGATTGGGAAACACTGACGTTCGATTTTTCGATGCAAGCCATGGGTACTGCGGCGTTCGACGCGAATGCCACCTATGACAAAGTCATCGTGTTCTTTGACTTCGGTTCTGCGGGCGCAGATGTAGGCGCTCGTACCTACTTCTTTGACGACATTGCAGTGGCGGCAGCACCGCCTGCGCCAGCGATGTTCGAGACTGTGACGTTCGATGATGCGGCGCTGACCTATACGTTGATCGGATTTGGTGGAGCTGAAGACTCGCAGGTTGTTGCTGATCCAGCGAATGCAGCAAACAACGTGGTGCAGGTGAATCGCAGCGGTACCGCTGAGACGTTTGCGGGT
>JBCCZN010000121.1:0-8529 GCA_039187375.1 Pseudomonadota bacterium | reverse complement strand
GGGTAGACCCGGTTGACATAGTTTTCTTCGCGCAAAGCACCGTCCTGCATGCCGGTCACCGCGGTGTAAACGATGACGATATCCTGCAGTGTTTGCGGCACCGCGTTTTCGAGTACGCGCTTGAGCGTGTCGCGATCATCCTTCAGTTTTAGATCGTTCATTAACAGACGCATCTGATCGCAGTGGCCGGGATAGCGCATGGTTTTGTAATCCATCTGCTCAACCCTGCCGCGGTAGGTCTCAGCCAGAGAGCCCAGGCCACCAGAGGTATTAAAGGCCTCATACTCGGTGCCATCCAACTGAATGGTCTCAAGTCCCTCGAGCGGTAGTACATCGGTCGGCTCGCCATCGACAATGGCCTCGCACATGTTGGCGTATTCATTGATCACGCCGTCGGTTGACCATGTCAGGGAATACTTCAGTGCGTTGTTCGGGTGTTGTGGTAACGCGCCGACGCGCAACTTCACCGTACGAACTGAATCGAAATGACCGATCAGTTCGTTCGCTGCGATGCTGATGAATCCGGGCGCCAATCCGCATTGCGGCACGAAGGCGGTGCTGGCTCCGGCGGCTTGCTTACGCACGGCATCGGTGACCGCAACATCCTCTGTCAAATCGAAGTAGTGCAGCCCTTTCTCCCGCGCGACCTCAGCGACCAGCGGATTGCAAAAATAGGGCAGGCTGGAAATCACCGCGTCGGGCTTTTGGGCGTCGACATGGGCCAGCATGGCATTCTTGTCTTGCGCATCCAGGGCGTAAGCCGTGATGTTGTCCAGACCGTGCTTGTCGGCAACGCCGGTTGCCGCGTTGGCATTGGCGTCTGCGATTTGGACGTTGAAATCGCCGCTGTCCCCGAGCAGGCCGGCGATCAAAGCGCCGATCTTACCGGCGCCGAGAATCAATACAGTGTGCATGCGTGACTATCTCGTCTCGTTGTCATGATTATTGGGAGCGCGATTATGAACCAAAACGGTGCGAAAGAGCGTGTCGCAGCCGATATTTTGCAATGCACAAATTCGCTATGGCATAGTCCGCGCATGAGTCATAGTACCGACCAAAACACGTGGCACCCTGCAAGTTGGGAGCGTAAACCGGCCGCTCAGATGCCGACATATCCGGACGAGGCTGCCTTGCGTGCGGCTGTCGGTCGATTGTCGGCGTTGCCACCCTTGGTGACCTCGTGGGAGGTCGATAAGCTCAAAGATCGGATCGCGCAAGCGCAGCGCGGCGAGGCGTTTGTCTTGCAGGGCGGGGATTGCGCCGAGACGTTTGATGATTGCAGCTCGGATAATATTGTCGCAAAGCTGAAAATCTTGCTGCAGATGAGCCTGGTCATGCTTTATGGCATGCGCAAGCCAGTCGTGCGAATCGGTCGATTTGCAGGCCAATACGCCAAGCCCCGCTCAGCCGATACCGAAACGCGTGATGGGGTGACGTTGCCGAGTTTCCGTGGAGATCTTGTTAATCGTCCGGCATTCACTGAGGCAGATCGCCTACCAGACCCGTCATTGATCTTGCGCGGATACGAGCGCTCTGCACTCACGCTCAACTTCGTTCGTGCGCTGGTGGATGGGGGCTTTGCTGATCTGCACCATCCGGAATACTGGGATTTGAATTGGGTCGGTCACTCGCCGCTGGCGAAACAGTATCGTGAAGTCACGGATAATATTTCGAATTCACTGACCTTTTTCGAGTCGATTTCCCGGCAAAAAATCCATCAGACCGGTCGTGCGGAATTCTACGCCGCCCATGAGGGGCTGCACCTATATTACGAGCAGGCGCAGACGCGACTGCGGCGCGATCGCTGGTACGACCTGACGACGCATTTCCCATGGATCGGAATGCGCACCGCCATGCTCGATGGGGCGCATGTTGAGTTTTTCCGAGGTATTGCCAATCCGATCGGAATCAAGATCGGGCAGGGCATGGACAGTGAGTGGTTGCAGGAGTTGTTGGCGGTGCTAAATCCCGATAACGAACCCGGGCGTATCACACTGATCCATCGCCTGGGTGCCGGTAACGTTGAGGCGCATTTGCCACGCCTGATCCAGGCAGTTCGGGCCACCGGCAGCCGCGTGCTGTGGGTTTGTGATCCGATGCATGGCAATACCGAATCGACCGAGGGTGGCTACAAAACCCGTCGCTTTGACAACATTGTGCAGGAGATCGAGAGCTCATTCGCCGTTCACAATGAAATGGGTTCCTACCTGGGTGGCGTTCACCTTGAGCTGACCGGTGAGAACGTCACTGAGTGCACCGGCGGTGCGCGTGGGTTGACCGATGCAGACCTGGCGCGTGCTTATCGCTCGCAGGTGGATCCGCGACTGAACTACGAGCAGGCGCTGGAGATTGCGATGCGTATTGCCGGACTTATGGGCGCCGGACCTGCTTGAGTTGACGCCAGGCTTGCGCGTTCGACAACGAGATCGATTCACCCGGTTGTAAGTTACCCAACTCCCAGGGGCCGATGCGTTGTCGGATCAACCGCAGTGTCGGTGCGCCGGCTGCCGCAGTCATGCGCCGGACCTGCCGGTTCCTACCCTCACTAATCGTCAGCGACAGCCAGTGGTCTGGTACGCTTTTTCGCACACGAATCGGTGGACGGCGTGGCCAGACGTCGGGTGACTCAATAAGCCTGACCGCATCCGCTCGCGCCATGCCGTCCTTGAGCGCAACGCCGTTGTGCAGTGCCTTGCAGATTTGCTCGTTTGGTGCCCCCTCGACCTGTACCCAATAGGTCTTGGGCAATTTGAATCGCGGTGATGCTATGCGCGACTGCAGCCCACCATCGTCGGTCAGCAGCAAAAGACCCTCACTATCAAAGTCCAGTCGACCGGCCGGGTATACGCCCGGGACATCGACAAAATCGGCCAGTGTTACGCGCGCATCATCACTGCGAAATTGAGACAGAACGTGGAACGGCTTGTTGAGCAGGATCACTGGCAAGGGCACAGTCCAACGGGCGAATAAGCTACAATGCGCGCGGAACGAGACGTCGCACATTGATGGGAACGACAGTATGCAATATGACAAGATTCAGGTACCAGCGGACGGGCAGCCAATCACATTGACACGTGATCATAGATTGGAGGTGCCTGATACCCCGATCATTCCGTTTATTGAAGGTGACGGCATCGGCATTGATGTCACGCCTGTGATGAAAGATGTCGTCGACGCGGCGGTGGCAAAGGCGTATGCCGGTCAGCGCAAAATCGCTTGGATGGAAATTTACGCCGGTGCCAAGGCTAGCGAAGTCTATGAAAGCGCAACCTTTCTGCCGGACGAGACGCTGGATGTTCTGCAGCGATTTGTCGTGTCGATTAAAGGCCCGTTGGCAACGCCGATTGGTGGCGGCATCCGTTCGCTGAATGTGTCCATCCGGCAAACGCTGGACTTGTATGCCTGCGTTCGGCCGATTCGCTATTTCCCGGGTGTGATCACCCCGATGAAGGACTCAGATCTTGTCAATATGGTGGTCTTCCGTGAAAACACCGAGGACATTTACGCGGGGATCGAATACCCAACCGGCTCCGAGGAGGTGCAGAAATTGATCCATTTCCTGCAGAGCGAGTTGGGGGTAAACAAGATTCGCTTTCCGTCGAGTTCGGGTATCGGTATCAAGCCGGTCTCCCGCGAGGGCTCTGAGCGTCTGGTGCGCAAGGCCATTAACTATTGCGTTGATAACGATCTGTCGTCGGTGTCCCTGGTTCACAAGGGCAACATCATGAAATACACCGAGGGCGCATTCTGCCAGTGGGGCTATCAGGTTGCAGCCGAGGATTTCGGTGCCGAGCTCAAGGATGGCGGGCCATGGATGTCGTTCAATAATCCGCGAACCGGTCGCGAGATCATTGTCAAAGATGTCATCGCAGACAATTTCCTGCAGCAGATTCTGTTGCGCCCCGAGGAGTATGACGTGATTGCTACGTTGAACCTCAACGGCGATTACATCTCGGATGCATTGGCCGCCCAGGTAGGCGGCATCGGTATTGCGCCGGGCGCCAACATTGGCGATGGCATTGGAGTATTCGAGGCCACGCATGGCACGGCGCCGGGTTTCGCCGGCAAGGATCGCGTCAACCCCGGGTCGTTGATTCTCTCGGCAGAAATGATGCTGCGCTATCTTGGCTGGATCGAAGCGGCGGATCTGATCGTCAAAGGCATTGCGAATACTATCGCCAACAAAGAACTGACCTTTGATTTGGCGCGCTTGCGCGAAGCGATTCGGGCACCGAAGCGGACTGAGCCGGTCGAGGGCGAGCAGGGCGTTAAGCAAGAGCTGGAACAGTTGGTGCCGGGCGCGAAGTTGCTGGGCACCAAAGGCTTTGGCGATGCGATTATCAGTCATATGGATGACTAAGCCGGGCACAAGGTGCGATCAAACTCAATGAAAACCGCTTTTGATGTAGGTTGCACTGATTGCGATCGCCTCGCGGTGTTTTTGCGCGAGGTCAAAGCCAAGCACCCGGACTATTACGCCAAGCCGGTACCGCCGTTCGGGGATGCTGAGGCGTCGCTATTGATCGTCGGTCTGGCGCCTGGCATGCATGGCGCAAATGCGACCGGTCGGGCATTCACCGGCGACTATGCCGGTGTGTTGCTCTATGACACGCTGCATCGGCTGGGTATTGCCAGCGCGCCAATATCGGCCAGTGCTGATGATGCGTTGCGTCTGACCGGTGCGCGTATCTCTAATGCGGTCAAGTGCTTGCCACCACAGAACAAGCCGGTCGCGGCTGAGGTCAATGCCTGTAATCATTTTCTGGCGGCAGATCTGGCGACATTGACGCCGGGTTCGGCCGTATTGGCGCTGGGTGGGATTGCACACAAGGCGATTATCCGTGCACTGGGGCTGCGTCAAGCAGACTACAAGTTTGGACATGCTGCCACGCATAGCTTGTCTGAATCGCTTACGTTGTTCGACTCCTACCATTGCAGCCGCTACAAC
Organism: Pseudomonadota bacterium; assembly: GCA_039187375.1. Lineage (GTDB taxonomy): Bacteria > Pseudomonadota > Gammaproteobacteria > Steroidobacterales > Woeseiaceae > CALBPI01. The sequence continues at coordinate 3,581 of JBCCZN010000121.1, read as the reverse complement.
ACGAATACTGGGCGCCTGACCGAAGAGATGTTCATCACAGTTATGCGCATGGCGGCCGAGCACGCTCGCATCGGTATCTTTGCCTGATGCACAGCACTGACGCCGGATTTGATGCGCCGAGCTTTGTCACCGGGCTGTCGCATCGACCTGGTGTGTACCGAATGTATGACAGCGATGGTGAGATCCTGTATGTCGGCAAGGCGCGTGATCTGAAGAAGCGGGTGTCTAGTTATTTCAGTGGGCGAGCCAAAGATGGCAAGACGATGGCGCTGGTGTCGCGTATCGCCAATATGGCGGTCACGCTCACCAATACAGAGTCTGAAGCGCTGATACTCGAACACACGTTAATCAAACAACATCGACCGCGCTTCAACATTGTGTTGCGCGATGACAAATCGTATCCCTGGATTCGGGTATCGACCGATCATGCGTTTCCACGTTTGAGTTTTTATCGCGGACGCAAACGACGAAAAGGCCAGTTCTTTGGGCCGTATCCGAGTGCCGGTGCGGTCAAGAACACGCTCAATGAGTTGCAGAAATTATTTCGTGTACGACAGTGTCGCGACAGTTTTTATGACAACCGCTCACGCCCATGCCTGCAGTATCAAATCAAGCGCTGCACGGCGCCGTGTGTCGGGTATGTTGATCCGGAAAGTTACGCGCGTGACGTCACTGACAGTGTCAAGTTTCTGCAAGGTCGAAATGCGGAAGTCATTGATGGGCTGGTGACCAGGATGGAAGAGGCTTCCGCCGCATTGGAGTTCGAAACGGCAGCCAACCTCAGAGACCAAGTAGCCCGACTCAGGCGCGTGGAAGCGGAACAGCGTGTCTCGACCAGCAATGATGTCGACGCCGATGTCATTAATTTGCAACGCAACGGCACTACGACCTGTGTGTCGGTCTTGATCATCCGACAGGGTCGAGTCGTTGGCAGTGAGTCTTTTTTTCCGGTGAACGCCGTGGGTCGCGAGCCTGCCGACGTGCTAAACGGTTTCGTTGGTCAGTTTTATTTGAACCGGGATGTACCCAAAGAGGTAATCACGCCCATGACGTTGCCAGATGCCGACGTATTCGAGCAGGCGCTGGCATCGCAGGCTGGTCATAAAGTTGCGCTCAAGGGCAGTGTGCGCGGTGACAGGGCAGGTTGGTTACGCATGGCGGCGGATAATGCAAAACAAGGCGCGAGCCTTGAAGCGGCCAGTAAGGCTGGAATTGATGCGCAGCTCGATGCACTGGCAGAAGCGCTGGATCTGGCAGAGCCGCCGCAGCGAATTGAGTGTTTTGACATTAGTCACACCGGCGGCGAAGCCACGGTGGCGTCCTGCGTCGTCTTTGGATCGGAAGGTGCGCTCAAAAGCGATTATCGCCGCTTCAATATCGAGAGCACCAATACCGGTGATGACTATGCGGCGATGCACGAGGCGTTGACCCGTCGATATGCTCGAGTGCAAAAGGGCGAAGTACCGATGCCAGACGTTGTGCTTGTGGATGGCGGTAAAGGCCAGCTTAAGCAGGCAGCCGATGTGATGGCGGGGTTCCAGCTTGACGACATCGTTCTTGTCGGCGTTGCCAAGGGACGCGCGCGCAAGGCCGGTGCCGAGCAGTTATTTTTGTTGGATCAGCCTGAGGCGCTGTTGCTGGCGCCAGATTCGCCAGCGTTATTGCTGGTGCAGCGGATTCGCGATGAGGCACACCGGTTTGCGATTAGCGGCCATCGTGGGCGACGCGCCAAGGCGCGTCGTGTGTCGGGCCTGCAGGGGATAGAGGGGCTGGGGCCTGTGCGCAGGCGCGAATTGCTGACACAATTTGGTGGTCTGCAGGGGGTGCGGCGTGCGAGTATCGACGACCTTTGCAAGTTGAAGGGCATCAGCCGGACACTGGCCGAGCGGATATACCAGGAATTTCACCAAACGCCCGATGGGGGCGACGCGAACAGCCTATGAAATGGAATCTTGCCAATACGATCACCGGCATTCGGATTATCGCGATCCCGTTGCTGGCGATTGTCTATTTCCTGCCATTCGAATGGGCCAATAATGTGGGCGCATCGGTGTTTATCGTTGCGGCGATCTCGGATTTTTTCGACGGCTATATCGCGCGCAAATTCAATCAAGAGACCCCGTTTGGCGCTTTTCTGGATCCGGTCGCTGACAAGCTGATTGTGGCTGTGGCATTGGTGATGCTAGTGCATATCGATGGGCGCTGGATGATGGTGATGATCGCTGCCATCATCATTGGGCGGGAGATTACCGTGTCTGCGCTGCGTGAATGGATGGCCAGCCAGCAGGCCAGTGCGCGCGTTGCCGTGTCGATGGTCGGTAAACTCAAGACGACGTTCCAACTGGTTGGCCTGTCTTTTGCGTTGTGGGCGGATCCGCTCTTAGGTCTGCCGATCTACGATATGGGGTTCACGATGCTGCTTGGCGCCGCAGCGCTGACACTGTGGTCAATGTGGGTCTATCTCAGCGCAGCATGGCCTGTTCTGACCGGCAACAAGGCGTCTTGACGGCGCTTGACACCGGTAGGCGCTGCAGTACAATTACGCGCCTTGTTTGCGGGAATAGCTCAGTTGGTAGAGCGCAACCTTGCCAAGGTTGAGGTCGCCAGTTCGAACCTGGTTTCCCGCTCCAGATAAGACCCGGTTGCCACGGCAACCGGGTTTTTTATTGCCCGCCGTCTGGTTACCATGACGCGCACTGCATCGGGAGCTCAGTATGAAACTTGCCAGCCTGAAACACGGTCGCGACGGCCGATTAACTGTAGTCAACCGAGCGTTAACGCGTGCCGTGGATGCCAGCGAGATCGCGCCAACGCTGCAAGCTGCACTGGACGATTGGGCGCAAACCGCCCCTCGGCTACAGGCGTTGTCCGACGCATTGAATGCGGGCGAGGCGAGCGGCGATTTTGCATTCGACCCGACAGCCTGCGACTCACCGTTGCCACGCGCGTATCATTGGGTTGACGGCAGTGCCTATGTCAATCACGTTGAGCTGGTCCGTAAAGCGCGCGGTGCCGAAATGCCTGAGTCATTCTGGCACGATCCACTGGTGTATCAGGGCGGTTCCGATACGTTTTTGGGACCTCGTGATGACATCCCGCTAGTCGATGAAGCGCACGGTGCGGATATGGAAGCTGAGACGGCGATTATTACTGATGACGTACCGATGGGCGTGAGCGCCGATGACGCTGGGCAGTATGTGCAGCTATTGATGATCGTCAATGACGTGTCATTGCGCGGGTTGATTCCTGGTGAGTTGGCGAAAGGCTTTGGCTTTTATCAGTCGAAGCCTTCCAGTGCGTTTTCACCGGTCGCCGTGACGCCAGATGAACTGGGCGAGGCGTATTCACAAGGCACCTTTTCACTGCCGCTCATGACACACCTGAATGGTGAGTTGTTTGGCTCACCGGAGTGTGGCACCGATATGACCTTCAACTTCAATCAGTTGATTTCTCATGTCGCTAGAACACGCCGCTTGGGCGCCGGTACCATTATCGGCAGCGGCACCATTTCCAATTATGACCGCAGCCGTGGCTCCAGTTGTATCGCAGAGAAGCGGATGCTGGAGACGATTGAAGCGGGC
>JBCCZN010000120.1:0-8578 GCA_039187375.1 Pseudomonadota bacterium | reverse complement strand
TGCATCGTATTCGGTCTCTATCAGTGTTGTCAGCGTCGCCGACACGTCTTGATATAACGCTTTGGCAATGCGCAAAGACTCACGCTGCGCGGGTGTTGGACCATAAGCCTGCGTCGTCGGTGAGAACCGGGCATGCCACAAACGTGCCTGCAATGTCATTTCACCAACGTCGTTGTAACGGCCTCGCACCGGATGGTTAGACAAACGGTCTCTCGCGGCTTTCAAAGACTGCTGCAACGTATTGGCACGCGCATATAAACCGCCAGTATCGTCGGAGCGAATCAACGTCGATTTGACCGCATCCAGCTCTTCGATCACCGCATCCACGGCCGCAAGCGTACCGTCGCCCGCGCGTGATAGATCATCCACGGCACTTTCGAAAATGACACGCGCATCCTGCGTACTGCCGTCCAGCACCGGCTCGGCACGAACCGAGCTGACCTCAAAACTCTGTGGCTCACCAATCGCGGTCAACACCCCATCGATACGCTTGGACATCGCAACCTGGTAGGTGCCCGGTGCGACGAGCACACCACCGCTACCAAAGAACGACTCACCGGCATCCGGTGACCACGGCTGCAGCGCCGGATAGCGCAGATTCCAAGCGACTCGATTGAAGCCGGCTTCCGCCGGTGCATCGAGATGACGCACCACGTTGCCCTCAGCATCGGTCACGGTAAACACAATCGCCGGTGCATCTTCACGCTCTTCTTCGAGCAAGACATCCCAGTCCGGGAAGCGTACGTCTTCGTTGTCTTTGATCGCGTCTTTTTCAGCTTCGCTGCGCTGGTCTTTCTTGCTCTTCAGACTCTCGGATAAGTAGTAGGTAAACACGGCCCCGAATGGCGGGTTTGGTGCGACGAAATAACTATCGCCCTGGCTCGCCTGACAGCCCGGCTTGCCACAGCCCAACAAACGCTTCGGGACATACCAGGGTGTCTTGCGCACCGGGAACAGCACTTCGCCACTCTCCAACATTTCCTGGGTGACATCCCGCAAGGGTGAGTAGTCATCCAGGACATAGAAACTGCGCCCGAAGGTTGCGCCGACCAGGTCATTTTCACGCGTCTGAATCACCAGATCCCGGAACGGAATGTTCGGTGATCCGCCCTTCAACTTGGTCCAGTTGTCACCGCCATCGACAGTGAAAAATACACCGAATTCAGAGCCGACGAACATCAATCCCGGCTTGACATGATCCTGCACGACGCGCCAAAGAATATGACGTTCTGGCAGGTTGCTGCTAATGCTGCGCCAGCTGCGACCACGGTTTGTACTCTTCAAAATATACGGCGCAAAATCACCGTTCTTATGGTCGTCAACGACAACGTAAACCGTGTCCGGGTCGTGCAAATCCGCCTTGATGTCATTGACGAAAAATCTCGACGGCACACCGGGCAGTCGATCAATCTTACGCCAGGTTTCACCGCCGTTTTCGGTCACCTGGATCAGACCATCGTCGGTACCGGCGTAGATCAAACCGGGCACGAGTGGTGACTCGGAGATATTGACGATCGTGTTGAACACCGACATCGCGTACAGATCCCACGGTGAGTCGTAACTCCAGGTACGGCCCATGATCGGTTGACGTGTGCGGTTTTCGTTACGTGTCAGATCACCCGAAATCGCGCGCCAGGTATCACCGTAGTCATCGCTGCGCCAGACACGTTGTGAGGCGAAGTACAGCGTCTTTGAGTCATGTGGACTAACCAGAATCTGTGCATCCCAGTTGTACCGATCCGGCGGCTCGCCTTCACCGGCTTGCGGTCGGATGTAGACACTCTCACCGGTGCGCCGGTCAAAGCGTGTCAGGTTCCCCTGTTGCCACTCGGCGTAGATGATATCTGCGTTATTCGGGTCAACGGCAGACTGGTGACCGTCGCCAAACAACGTGACGAACCAATCACTATTGCGGATGCCCGCAATATCCCATGAACGCGACGGCCCCCCCTGACTATTGTTGTCCTGCGTGCCGCCGTAAATATTATAAAACGGCGTATCGTAATCGACGGCTACCTTATAGAACTGAGTGATCGGCAGGTTGCTGACATAGCGCCAGCTACCACCCAGATCATAGCTTTCATACAGTCCACCATCATTGCCGACCAACAGATAGTTCTCATCTTCCGGATCGAAAGCGACCGCATGATGATCCACGTGCTTGGTATCGTGGCTTAGGCGCACGAAGTCCTCACCGCCGTTGTGGGTCACATGCAAATTCACGTCGGCCTGGTAAACACGATCAAACGCGTGCGGTGACGCGAATAGCTCCTGGTAGTAATGTGGGCCGGTGCCACTGGAGAGATAGTCGTTCTGTTTTTCCCACGACTCACCAGCATCAGCAGATCTCCAAAAACCACCACTGCGATTATCCAGCTCGATGGTCGCGTACAACACACTCGAGTCTTGTGGACTCATTGCAATGCCGGTCTTGCCCCGATTGCCTTCGGGCAGACCCTCAGTCAGCTCGCGCCAGGTCTCACCACCATCTTCCGACTTGTGAATACCCGTTCCCGGTCCGCCATCCATGAGCACGGCGACACTGCGCTGGCGCTGCCATGACACCGCGTACATCAAATCAGGATTGTCAGGATCGATCAGCACCTCAGATACGCCGGTATAGCGATCATCCTCATCGGTGTTGCCCAGGCCATCGCCAAGCACCTTATTCCAGTTCTCGCCACCGTCCGTTGATTTGTACAACCCACGCTCGCCACCACCGGACCACAGCGGTCCCTGTGCTGCGACAAAGATCGTATTGGAATCCCGCGGATCAACCCGAATCATGCCGATTCGTTCCGATCCCTCCAGCCCCATGTTCTCCCAATTCTGTCCACCATCGCGACTGCGGTACACACCATCGCCGTAGCCAACATGACGGCCACTGACGTTCTCGCCGGTGCCAACCCAAATCGTGTCGGGGTTGTTGGGATCAATGGTGATGCAACCAATTGAATAGGAGTTTTCATTGTCGAACAGCGGCGTCCAGGTTGTGCCGCGGTTGACGGTCTTCCAGACACCACCACTGCCGACCGCGACATACCAAACGCTGGCATTCTCCGGGTGGATCGCAATATCGGCAATGCGGCCGGACATGAACGCCGGGCCGACGCTGCGAAACTCAAGTCCCTTAAACGTGCTTTCGTTAAACCCGGGGCCTTCCTTGTCTTCTGCCAACAGCGTGAGCGGCATGCTCAGCAACAACAACAGCGCAATCCAATGGCGATTCATAGTGTTTCCTTTTTCTTTATCCTGTCTTCGATCAATTGTTGGACCAACTGGGAATACGTCCGGGTGTCCACGGCGCACCCTGTACATCCAACGTCGCCTCCAACGCCGCCGCCTCTGTGGCGACCGCATTCAGGTTGCGTAACGCGACCGCAAATTCTTGTGCCGCAATCGCATACGAGTCGGTGTAGTTGCCGCCCGCAGCAGACTGCGAGAATACCAATGAGCTGTACAAACCTCCCACCCGCGACGCAATCGACAACGGCGTCGGTTCATTGCGACTGGCGACAGTGCGATCGCCATTGATCGCAACACTCAGGTCAGCCAATCGACTCGTCAGTGCGTTGAGTTGATCGCGTTCGGCTTGGCCTGCTGCAGGCGTGCTAACCAGCGCCTCACGCAGATGCGCCAGTCGATTATCGATCTCGCCTATCGCTCTGACACTGCCAGCAACCGCACGCTGCAAATCAGCGACCTGGATTTGAAATGCTTGCAGGGCACGTCGGTCACTGGTGATTTCCGGACTAGCTGGCAATGATTTCAGTGTGATCGTCTGCGCCTCGCCTGTTTCCTGCAGCATGCCATCACGCAACACAGCAAGACGTGCGGTGTAATCCCCCGGCAATACCATCGGCCCGGCAGGCGGTTGCTGCCAGTAGGGACGCTCACCAGAATCTTGCAGATTAACCGGGTCGGGCGGCGGCAGGCGCATATCCCAGGCCGTGCGATGCAGGCCTTTGCCAGAGTTGGCCTTCACGTGACGCACAACATTGCCGGCTGCGTCGCGAACGATCAGGTACAACTCCGGTGAGCGTTCGCGATCCTCGACGCGCAACGCATCCCATGAGGGATACGGCGTGTCCCCGCCCTCTTTTTCAATGTCGATCTCGCGGGCACGGCGAAGGTCCTTGCGCGACTTCAGGCCATCGGCCAGATAGTAGGTGAACACCGCACCGTAGGGCGGGTTATCCGCGGTGAAGAACTCTGCACCGATTGAGCCTTTCTTGCGTGTGCCCCACAAGTCTCCCTGCACGTACAACCACGCATCGCGCGGCTTGAACAACTGTGTGTCTGCCAAGGTATCAGCACCGGTACGTAGCGCCGAATAGTCATCGAGGATGTAAATGCCGCGGCCGAACGTACCAACGACCAGGTCCGTCTCGCGCGCTTGAATCTCAATATCGCGCACCGCAATCGTCGGCAAGCCATTCTTTAATTGGTGCCAGGATGCACCACGATCCTGCGTAAAAAACAGGCCAAACTCAGTACCGACAAATAACAGGTTTGGATCCACCGGATCCTCGACAATCGTGTGGGCTGAGCCGCGCGCCGGCAGATTGCTGGTGATCGAACTCCAGCTGCGGCCACGGTTGTTTGAGCGCATCACATACGGCTTGTAATCGCCGCGTTTGTGGTTGTCGAATACGGCATAGACGACCGAGTCATCGTGTGCAGAAGCAAGTACATCATCGATGTAGCTCATATCCGGCACGTTGCCAAAGCGGGTTGTTCGGCTCCAGGTTTCACCACCATCGTCGGTGACATTCAATACGCCATCGTCGGTGCCAACGTAAATCAGACCTTCTTGCAGCACGCTTTCACTAATGCCAATCGCGCTGCCATAGCGCGAGGTTGAATCGTTCTTGGCAATAGTATCCACACCCCAGACACGTCCCATAACATCGAGTTGGTTGCGATCCAATTGACGGGTTAGATCCGGGCTCACCTTGCGCCAGCTGTCACCGCGATCATCCGAGCGGAACAGGTACTCAGCGGCGTAGTAGAGCCGCTGCGGTGCATGAGGGCTGACTATGAGCGGTGTATTCCAGTTCCACTTGTAATCGTTCTCGCCGCTCTCAGGCTGCGGTGCGATGAACACGCGCTCCTGGGTGCGACGGTCGTAACGTGCCAGCCCACCGTACTGGAACTGTGCGTACAAGATATCCGGATCGGTCGGATCGAATTGCGGCTCATAACCATCCCCGCCCAGCACCATGTTCCAGTCAGAGTTGGTGATGCCATGCACGACCGTCGTGCGTGACGGTGCACACAGCGAGTTATTGTCCTGCGTACCACCACACACGTTGTAGAACGGCTCAACGTAGTCCGGCTGAATCCGGTAGAACTGCGTGACCGAGAGGTTGCGGATGTGTCGCCAGGTCTGACCACGATCCCAGGTTTCGTAAATACCGCCGTCACCACCGACATAAAGATGTTTGGTGTTGTCCGGATCGATCCACATCGCATGATCGTCGACATGGCGCCACTTCGTTGAAATCGGCGCGAATGTTTTACCGCCGTCTTCAGACTTCATCGTAAACGTGTTCAGCGCATAAACGCGATTGGGCTCATGCGGATCGACGACCAACTCGTTGTAGTACTGAGGGCTGGTCGTCATATAGCCCGATTGCTTCGACCAGGTGCTGCCAAAATCCGTCGAGCGATAGACACCCTTCTCTTCATCATTCGCTTCAATAATTGCGTAGACGGTGTGCGGCGCACTGGGCGCGTTGGCGATACCGATCTTGCCCATATGATCGGAGGGCAATCCGGTGGTGACCTCAGTCCAGGTTTGACCCCGATCAGTGCTCTTGTGGATGCCACTGCCCGGGCCGCCGTTGATTAGCACCCAAACATGACGGCGTCGCTGGTAGCTGGAGGCGATGATGACGTCGGCATCATTCGGGTCAACAATGAACTCGTTAATGCCGGTGTACTGGTCGATTTCAAGAATGCGCGTCCAGTTCTCACCGCCGTCGGTCGTACGATACAGACCGCGGTCACCGCCATCACTCCACAACGGGCCCTGCGCCGCGACCAGCACCTCATCCGAATCCTCAGGATTAATCCAGATCTTGCCTATGTGGCCGGAATCCTTAAGACCCATGTTGGTCCAGGACTTGCCGCCATCGGTCGACTTATAAACGCCATCGCCGTAGGCAACGCTGCGTTGTGCCTTGTTCTCGCCGGTGCCTACCCAGATCGTATTGGTGTCGTTTGGATCAATTTCGACGACGCCGATGGCGTAAGAGCCCTCGTTATCGAACAACGGCGACCAGGTAATGCCGCCGTTCTCGGTGCGCCACAAATTGCCCGACGCGACCGCCGCCAGAAATTGATGATCGCCGCCAGGATAAAACGCGAAGTCAGCGATTCGGCCGGAGGTTAGCGCCGGACCAATGTGTCGCAACGGCATCGATGCCAGCGGATGGCTCTTGGCATCCTCGGCATTCACTGGCGCGGGCGCTGCCGCGATCAGCACAACAATCAGAACAGAAATCGTAGTAATAAAGCGGGCGAACATGAGCGACTCCGTGACAATGTGTGCGACAGGATGAACCTCCCCAGCGCGCTACGCAAGGCACCTCTGACAAAGGCGCTATGACCGCTATGGGACAAGCCTTAGGACGTCCAATACCCGCGCGCGATCGTGCAGTGTTATATTATAACATCTTGGTTTTTCGCGTAATCGAGGATTAGCCGCCGGTGCCCACATCGACAGCTAGAACACTTCCCGTCACGGTCGTCTCCGGCTTCTTCGGTGCCGGCAAATCTACTGTGCTCAAGCACCTGCTCAACAACTGTGAGGGCAAACGTGTCGCGGTGATCGTCAACAACCAACACGAAACCAACAGCCCAGCTGCACCTGTTGTGCAACAGGTGGACGAACCACTTACCGAAGACGCTCTTGCTGCAATTGCCACTGAATATTTCCGCTGCGACGCCAATGCGGAACTGCTACCAGTAATCGCCCGGATCGCTCGCACTGCACAATTCGACTATTTACTGATTGAACCAGCTGGCGTCGGCGATCCGCTGAGTATCGCCGAGATGATTGCTTACGCAGGCCAAGACGGTGAGCGAATGTCCAACCTGGCGACCCTCGATTCGATGGTCACTGTCGTCGATGCTGTTCATTTCCTCGACGATTACGACGCTGCAAACATGCTCCGCGACTATGATCCGACCTTGAAAGAGGATAGCCCCCGCAGCGTTGCTGACCTGCTCGCAGAGCAAATCGAATTCGCTGACGTGCTCTTGATCAGCAAGACAGATCAGGTCTGCCAAGACGACGTCGCGCAGCTCACCGCGATTCTTCAAGCGCTGAATACCGAAGCGCAGGTTGTTCCAATCGTGCATGGCGTAGTCGAAACCGACGCCGTTCTCAATACCAAGCGTTTCGACTTTGAGCGCGTACAACAAGCATCGGGCTGGATGAAGCAGATGCGTGGTGTTCGCGTACCCGCAACCGAGAAATATCGTATTGGAAGTTTCGCCTATGAGGCGCGGCGTCCGTTTCATCCGGAGCGATTTTATCGTTTTCTACACGCCACCAAGCGCTATGGAAAACTGCTTCGCGCCAAGGGATATTTTTGGCTCGCAACGCGACCCGATTACGCCGGCCAGTGGAATAAAGCAGGCGGCATGGCCCGTCACGGGCTGGCCGGGCTATTCTGGAAATCAGTACCGAGGTCCGACTGGCCTGACGACACGCAATACCTCGCCAATATTGAGGCGCTGTGGCAAGAGCCATTCGGGGACATGCGACAACAACTGGTATTCATCGGGCAGGACCTCGCCGAGCGCGAGATTGTTGATGAGCTGGACCGGTGCCTGTTGAGCGAAGCAGAAGTCGCGCGCGGCGAGGCGTATTGGCAAACCCTATCTGACCCGTTCCCAGCCTGGAGAACCATCGCATGATCAATGGCGACAATAGTCTGTTTTTCAATGAAACTGCGGCGGCACCACATGCTTCACAGCGGATTGCTGCCATCGGCACCAAAGCGGATGTACTGGCTGAGATTTTTGAGGACAACACGCATATCGCGATCTGGCGTCGACACTTGAATACCAGACTCACCGAAACCGCCGCACGGATCGCCCACACCGGGACTCTGTTCGTACCGTCGATGACCGTGGCGCCCGCAACAGCATTGCGCCATGTTAGCGATGCGCTAGACGCCGATGAGTCATGTGAGTTCGCCCGCGACGTCGCGTCTCTCGTCGAGATGTTTTGTTTCCTGCTCGGCGTAGAGCGTGCATTCGTGCGCCTTACTGCATTGTCCAAAGCCATGTGTCCGAAATTTCATGTCGATCAGGTCACCTGCCGACTAATTACCACCTATCAGGGCGCAGGCACCGAGTGGCTGGCCCACCAGCATGTTGATCGCAGCAAACTGGGCACCGGCAGCCGGGGCCGGTGCGATGCCGAGTCGGGACTGTATCCCGATGCGGGTCTCATCCAGCAGATCAATGCAGGCGATGTGGCGCTATTTAAGGGTGAAAGCTGGATCGGTAACGCCGGCTTCGGCGCGGTGCATCGCTCGCCTGCGGTGACCGAAGATGAGCC
>JBCCZN010000119.1:0-8599 GCA_039187375.1 Pseudomonadota bacterium | reverse complement strand
CGCGGTGGATGGCTATATCCCTGCGCGTGTGCGTGCGGCGCGCCAGGACGCGGTACGCGTAGCGGATCAACGCAGCCAGCGGCGCCGCTGGCTGCCGGTGTTGGTACCGGCGGGTGGGCTTGCGGCGACGGCTGCTGCCGTGTTGATCAGTCTGCAGAGCCCGGGTGTCGCACCACTACCGTTGCTCGACGATCAGGAGATGGCAGCGCTTGCGGAGCTAGAGCTGTTGGAAGAGCTGGAGATGTTGGCCTGGTTGGATGATGAGGTGTTTGATGCCGGTTAAGACAGGATGTTTGTTGCGCTCTGTCGGGCTTGTTTTCGTATTGGCGATGCCGAGCAGTTTTGCCGACGAGACACTGCCGTACGGATTATTTGATTTTCTGGGTGACATGGTTGAGGCCGATGGTGACTGGGTCGACCCAATGACAATGGATGAGGTGGATTCACAGCCGCTTGAAGTCGACGTTTCAGTCGACCCGGTGACAGATGAGGCTGCCCAGACGGGTGAAGATGATGCATAGAGTGATCAGAGTAATGGCGGTTGTCGCGGTTTGTGCCGCATCACTGAGTGCTAACGCGCAAGAGTGGTCGAGTCTGAGCGAGGAGCAACAACAGGTTTTGTCCCGATTCGAATCGCGTTGGGATTCGTTGTCCGAGGCGCGTCGCAACCGGTTAGTGACGGGCGCGGAGCGCTGGTTGTCGATGGATGCCGACGAGCGTGAGACGGTACGCGAGCGCTTTACGCGCTGGCAATCGCTTTCTGACGAGCGGCGGACGATCCTGCTAGAGCGGTTGCGTCAGCTGCGGGAGTTAACGCCCGATCAGCGAGATCAGTTGCGGCAGAGATTACGTCGATTGAACAGCCTGACCCCCGAAGAACGTCAGGCGTTGCGGGATCGTTTCCGCGCGTTATCGCCGGAACAGCGTCGCGAGGCGCTGCAGCGGATGCGTGACAACGCGCGCAAGCGCCGTCGACGCAACTAATCGAAGCCGCCGTAAAACAGGAACAACACGCTCAAAAAAACCGCTGTCTGATCGTCCCCCAAACTGTCGGACTGGCTGATACCCAGCGATACATCAAGATCACCGCGATCCGCGAGCGGCGTGAGCCAACTGATCGCTGCGCTATCGACCACGCCGAGATTCGCCACCTGAGTATCGCGGTACACATCGAATGACAGTGCGCGTTGTTTTGCCAATGGGGCCTCGATGCCGATTGACCAACGCTGATCGAGGAGCGACCCGCTTAATGACAACGTGGTCGGCGACAGGCGCCGAATGATGGCCGCGTTGGCCAGCAGATCCAGGTCACGATCGTAGTCAAACACCTCCGCGCCGGCGTACAGGCGCCAGCCACTGTCTGTACGAAAGGCGATGCGTGCACCGAGACCATCGCCTTGCAGAGACGCTTTACGGGTGAGTGGCAATCGTGGATTGACGCCCTGAAAAACCAAGTCGATATCGCGTCGTGACCCGTGTGCATTGAGCGTCCAGTGATCGGTCTGCCGGAACAACGCGATGCGCAGATCGGTTGAATCAAAATCATCCGGATCACCTGATTGCCCGCCGCGCAGGTCAATACCCAAAGGGCCAAAGTCATGCCGTACGCCGAGTGTCCAGACACGCGTAGTCAAATCGTCTGGATCGCCATCGGCATTCGTCGCGCTGTAACTGGCAGAGATCGACGTTGCGTCAGTGAAACTGTAATCGCCAAATACGCTCAGTGCGGCGCTGCCGGCATCGTCTCCGGAGACGCCAATGCCCAGTGCGTAGCCGCTTTGTGCTCGAGCCACGGATACGCCAAATGCGGCGATGATCAGTGCAATTAGACAAAATTTGGGATTACGTTGCATCGTGACCGGTATTCCTGCAGACGCGCGTGTGGCTTCACGCTATTCTAGCTGGCGAGGTGGCTTGAGAAGAAGGGGTTAAGGTGCCTGAGACCAGAGCAAATGGCATTACTATTGCCTATGAACAATACGGCGACGGCCAGGAGGCGCCGATCGTTTTGTTGCAGGGATTGAGCATGCCATTGAATGCCTGGCCGCCGGCCTTTATCGATCGTCTCACCGACGCTGGGCATCCGGTACTGGTCATGGACAACCGGGACATCGGCAAATCCGAGACATTCCACCAATTTGGTATTCCTAATCTTGCCTGGCAGGTGGTCAAGGATCGTGTCGGTCTGCCTGTCGCGCGTGCGTATTCTCTGGCCGACATGGCAGCTGATGTGAACGGACTGATGGCGAGCCTGGGTTTGGCCTCGGCGCATGTCGCAGGCGTATCGATGGGCGGCATGATTGCGCAGACGTTGGCCATTCGCTTCCCGGCGCGCGTTCGCAGTCTGACCTCGATTATGTCGACCACCGGCAATCGTCGACTGCCCAAGCCGAGTTCTGAAATTACTCGCCTCATGCTGTCGCGACCCTCGACGGCCGACAATGATGCGCGTATTGCCCACAGCATGAAACTGTGGCGGTTGATCTCCAGCAAGGGCTTTGGTGTTGACTATGACCTCGTCGAAAAACGCTTGCGCGACATGTACGCGCGCGGTGTCAGTCGTGGCGGCGTGATTCGACAGATGCTGGCGATCGGCACAGCAAAAAGTCGGGTCAAGGCGTTGCGTAAGCTCGATGTGCCCACGCTGGTGATTCACGGATCAGAAGATCCGCTGGTACCGCCAGCAGGTGGTGTCGACACCGCCGATGCGATTCCCAATGCAAAACTGGAGATCATCGAGGGAATGGGTCACGCTCTTGCGCCGGGCTTGATCGACCGATTAACTGGCCTTTTGCTCGATCATGTGGCCGAGGTGGAGCGTTCGCCCAGGGCCGCTGCCTGAGAATCTGATTGTTCAGTGCCCCAACGCCAGTACGCGTGCCACAGTTGACGCACGTCTTCAGCGATCATCACATTCACGGGAATCAACAGCAGCGTAATGAATGTCGCAAACAAAATGCCGTAGGCAACCGATATGCCCATCGGAATCAGGAACTGGGCAGTCGTTGCCTTGACACTCAATAGCGGCATCAGCCCCAGGAATGTCGTCAGCGAGGTCAGCATCACCGGACGGAAGCGTGCCACGCCGGCTTCGCGGATCGCATCGTAGAGCGCGACGCCACTGCGGTGTCGGCGATTGATGTAATCGACCAGCACCAGTGAGTCGTTGACAACGACACCGATTAACGCCATCAATCCAAATACGCTCAGAATCGACACCGAGTAATCCATGATCCAGTGGCCGATGATCGCACCGATGATGCCAAATGGAATCACTGACATGACCAGGAACGGTTGTAGATAGGAGCGCAGCGGCAGCGCCAACAGGCAGAAAATCGTAAACAGGATTATCGGTATCGTAATGCTCAGGCTGCCGAAGGTCTCACGCTGCTCGCGTGCTTCACCTTCGAGCGAGTAGTCGATGCCCGGGTAGCGCGGCAGGATACTGTCGATAAAGGCGGTCAGGTCCGCTTCGATTAGCGTCATGTTGGCCGTGTCCTTGTCGACCTCTGCGGTAACGTTCAAGGTGCGGTAGCCGTCGATACGGGTGATTTGCGACGGTCCTTTACCCGGTGTGAGGATGGCGACACTGGCCAATGGCACGCGACGCCCGTCGGGTGCGTCGATCAATAATTCGGACAAGGTGTCTAGCGTATTGCGCTCATTGCGCGACAGGCGCACCAACACACGAATATCGTCGCGACCGCGTTGTATACGCTGTGCTTCAAAGCCGTTGAACGCTTGCGCCACCTGACCGATGACGTCGGCGCGCGTCAGGCCCAACACGTGTCCCTGTGCGGTCAGATCAATACGCATCTCTTCCTTGCCATCGGACAAACTGTCGGCAATGTCATAGACGCTGGCGTAGTTGGCCAGCACCGCTTTGACCTCGTCGCCGACCAGGCGCAGCTGATCCAGATCCGCGCCCGAGAATTGCACATCGATTGGCGTGTTGTTGCCACCCCATGTCGCGCGAAAACTTAACGTCTCGGCGCCGGCGATCTCACCGACCCGTTTGCGCCATTCATTGGTGAACTGATTGGCGGTGACCTTGCCGATGCGCTCTTCAGCTGGAGAGAGTTCCAGCTCCACTCGCCCTAAGTGAGAGCCATTGTCGCGTCCGGATGTGCCGGTGGAGGCGAGCATATTTAAGACTGCAGGTTCGTCGTACGCGTCGTTGTATTCCTGCCGCAGGTCGTCGGCGATTCGCTGCATTCGCTGAATATGCTGATCGGTCAGAGCAAACGGCGTGCCTACCGGCATGGCGAGATCGGCAGTGACCGTCTCGCGAGGGATACTCGGAAAAAATACGAATGGAGTTCGACCGCTAGTGACGATGGTAACCATGATCAGCAATACGCCAATAAATGCCGACAGCGTCGCGTAGCGATATTGAATAGCGAGCTCCAGAGTCGGTTTGTACCAGCGCACGATCAGATTCTCAAAACCATCGGCAAAGCCCTTCTGCCAACGCTGGAAGGCATTGCCAGACTGGCTCACACCACGAATTTTGATGTGCTTCAGGTGCGCCGGCAGGATCAGTTTGGACTCGACCAGCGAGAATACAAAGACCGGTATGACGACCTGTGCGATGACCGAGAACCAATCGCCACGCCGGCCCTCAAGAAACAGCAACGGCGTGAACGCGACCATGGTCGTCAAGATACCGAACGTGACCGGACCGGCGACCTCTTTGGTGCCGTTGATGGCGGCCTGCAATCCGTCATCTCCGTCGCGCAGGTGGGTATAGACATTCTCACCGGTGACGATCGCGTCATCAACGACCAGTCCTAACACCAGAATAAACGCGAACAGGCTCATCAGGTTCATGCTGATGTCCAGCGCGACCATGACAACGAACGATCCAAAAAAGCTGATCGGAATACCGAGGAATACCCAGAACGCGATCGCAGGGCGCAGAAAGAGCGTCAGCAACAAGATGACCAGTAAGCCGCCCTGAATGGCACTGGAGATCAAAATGCCCAAGCGGTTTTTCAACACCACCGAGTCGTCATCCCAATAGGAGATCGACATACCGACCGGCAGTGTCGCCTGCTTGCGATCAACGTACTCGCGCACCGTCGCCGCCACCTCGAGCGCGCTTTGATTCCCAACGCGTGAAACATCGATAAATGCCGCGGCGGTGCCATTGAAGCGCACCTTGACCGCGTCTTCTTCGAAGCCATCATCGACACGCGCGATATCGGCGACACGGATAATGCTGCCATCGGCATTGGTCTTGACGACGATGTCTTCAAAATCGGTCTGACGATAGGCCTGGCCCTTGGAGCGAATCAGCACATCACCGCCATCGGTTCGCACGTTGCCGGCAGATAAATCCAGTGAGCTGTTGCTGATGGCATTGGCCACGTCCGCCAGTGTCAGCTCCGCATCTCGCAAACGATCTTGTGAGACTTCTATCGCGATTTCATACTGACGTACCGAGTCTAATTGCACCTGCGTCACACCATCGAGGCGCAGCAAATCGTCACGCACCTGTTCGGCCGTGGCGCGCAGTTCGTCTTCATCGACATCGCCTGCTACCACCACATTGATGACCGCGAACGAACGCGTCTGCAGCGCGATGATCGGGCGCTCGGCATCGGCTGGTAAGCCGTTGACCGCGTCGACTCGACTCTTGACGTCGGCGAGAAGCTCGCGCGGGTCGTAGCCTTTTTCAACCTCCACGGCCACCGCCGTGCTGCCCTCGACAGAGCGCGAGGTCAGTTGTTCGATACCCTCAAGATCCTGCAGCGCCTCTTCGATGCGCACGGCGATCCCAAGCTCGACATCTTCAGGCGTTGCGCCACGCAGGGGTACCTGCACGGTGATCACTTGCGGATCAGAGGGCGGGAACACTTCAAATGTCACGTACTCAGTGACGGCGATGTAGCCGCCTGCCAGTATCGTGAACATCAGCAGGTTGGCTGCAACCGAGTTGCGCGCGAACCAGGCGATCATCGTGAGGTTGTACCGTTGCTGGCTGGCGCTGCCGCATTGGCATCGCGACGATCGCGCGTCGCGGCACCGCTCACTTGCACGCGGGTGCCGGTTGCGACCTGACCGAGTTGCGTGGTCACCAGCATTTCGCCGGCTTCGATGCCGGCGCTGATGACACTCTCGCTGGCATTCTGCCAAGCGATATCAACACGGCGACGATCGAGAACGCCGTTGTCGACAACAAATACAAATGTGCCCTGATAGATATTGGCGTTCGGCACGACCAGAACGTCTTGCAGACTGCGCCCGGTAATCTGTGCGGTCACGTACTGACCGATTTTCATCGGCGTACCGGCATTGTTGTCACGTCCGAATGGATCATCGACGCGGGCAACCACATGCAACTGGCGAGCGGCGGTATCGATGGCCGCTTCGGTTCGCACAACGCTGCCGTGCCAGCGCTGGCCTTCGAGCAGATCCGATTCGAAGGCAACACTGGCTTGAGATTGGTCACCGACGGCTTCGGGCAGATCGATGAACTGCAAGTCACGATTGCGCAACGGCAGTCGTATCTCGACATCGTCAGTTGCATAGATATCGCCAAGCACTGTCATCGCATTGACAACCTGACCGATATCGACATCCTGCGACAGCACGCGACCGTCGAACGGTGCGGTGACCTGGGTGCGCTCAAGACTCAGTTGTGCTTTGCGCAGGCTTGCCTCGGCAGAGGCAACGCGTGCCTCTGCGGCGTCCAGTTGCGGCTGACGCAGCACCAATGGCGATGCCGGTGTGTCGTTACCTAATGCATCCCAATCGGCTTGGGCTTGAGCGCTGCGTGCCTGTGCCTCAAGCAGTGTTTGGCGGGCTTCCATCAGTGTGCCGCGTGCGATGTCGACATCTGCGCGATAATCGCGCGGATCGATTTCGATCAGCACATCTCCCTGATTGAAAAAGCCACCATCGCGGAAGCTTGGATGTACCGAGCGCACCTGACCACCAACCTGGCTAACCAGGTTTGTGCGTGTGCGCGGTTGCACCGTGCCATAACTCTCTAATTGAATCGTGTAATCGACCGGTTCCAGTCGCAGTGCCTCAACGATTAACGCGCTGTTGCCTTCAAACTCGCGCTTTTCGGCGGCTGGTGGATTGGCACCGATCAGTTTCGCAATACCGTACAGGCTGGCAAAGATGACAACCGGCAACGCGACCTTGGCCGCTGTCAGCTGAAAGGGTTGCATCGTGTTGTACTCATATTTGTGTATCCATGGTCTCATCGGCGGCAAAGCTGCCACCGAGTGCCTCAAACAATGTGACCCGATTGCGGGCTTTGGCGCCCAGCAATTGCACGACTGAGGCGCGCGCGTCGAAGGCCTGCTGTTGCGATTGCAGCACTGTCGTATAGTCGACCAGTCCGCGCTCGTATTGTTGCAATGACAGGTTCAATGCCGCGTCGGCGTCGGCGCGTTGCGCTACCGAACGCTCAATTCTGCGCTGCAATGTGATGCCCTCGTTCAGCGCCAGCTCAACGTCGGCAAAGGCCTGATTCAGCAATTGCAGATAGTTGGCCTCGAGTTCGGCGACGCGCGCTTTGGCGCGGCGCTCATTAGCCCGCAAGCGGCCGGCTTGAAAAAGCGGCTGTGTCAGGTTGCCGACAATTGACCAGCTGAGTGGCTCAGCATTAAACACCTGATTGAACGCGTTGCCCTCATCATCGATGCTGGCGTTGATGGTCAACGACGGAAAGCGTTGACGGTGGGCCACGGCGACATCGGCATCCGCCGCCATTAATTGCAGCCAAGCGGTTTGCAGATCAGCACGGCGATGGATGATCTGCGCCGGTATGCCAGCGGGCACGTCCGGCCAGCTTTGCATGAGTTTGCCGGATAATGATGACTGGCCGTCGGGGTAGTCTGCCACCAGCAATTGCAGCGCGCTGGTATTGCTCTGTAACGCCGCATGCGCAGCCTCAACCGCCGCTTGCTGTTGTGACAAGGTGGCGCGCGCCAGGTACAGATCCAGCGCTTCGCCCAGACCCAGTCGGTAACTGCGCTCGACAATGTCAAAGCTGGCCTGCGCATTGGTTAATCGCTGTTCGGCGACATCGAGTGCGGCGCGCGCCTCCAGCACACTAAACCAGGCGCGTGCGGTGTTGGCCGCCAACGTGCGTCGCGCATCGATGAACAGCGCTTCCTGCGCAGCATAAGAGAGCGCGGCGGATTTTGCCGCACCGCGCAGCTCGCCCCAGATGTCGAGCTGCCAGGCCAAGCTGGCACCTAACGAGAAATTTTCTGCGGTGACGGAACTGGCCAACGGCTGGCCGGTGAAATTAATCACATTACGACGGCGTGAGCCGCTGGAGTTCAGCGACAAAGATGGCCACAGGTTGGCGTTAGTGGCGACCAGTGTTTCCCGCGCTTGCAACACTTGCGCTTGCGATTGCGCCAGTGCGTAGTTGTTGCGCACTGCTTGCGCGACGAGGTTGGTGAGCGCATCGTCATCGAGCTCCGTGAGCCAGGCGTCAGCAAGCGCACCGGCGGAGGCGGTGTTCTGCCAATTATCGGGCACCGGCGCGAGCGGCACTGGTCGCGCGTCGCGGTGCGCACAGCCTGCCAGAACAGCTGCCAGGGTGATGCCTGCAATGTGGTGCTTCATGCTG
>JBCCZN010000118.1:0-8660 GCA_039187375.1 Pseudomonadota bacterium | reverse complement strand
CCGAACATCGCGAATGAGGTCTCGCAAAATCGGATCATCACTAATCAGGTGATTATTGGAGATCTCCGACTCGTTAAAGGCGCGCCATGCCTCATGACTACTTGTCTTATAGTTGCAGGTGAAAATACCGTTCCAGAAACTCACCTGAGAGAGCGTCGGCGCAACCGCCGTGTCACCCCAGATAACACACAGATCGGCAACGTTGAGATGGTCCTGGGAGCGCGAGTGCATGCGCGAGTTGCCGTCGTGCTGACGCAGACTGACCACCATGCCGGTTAGCTCATAGTTGTATTCCGGCTGCACGCGATAATCCTTGCCACGCCAGTTGGCGACGAACTCGCGTGTATCGACCCGGCGTTGGCGCGGTGCATCGAGCAGATCCGCAACGAGCGCGTCGGCACCCGGCAACGTGTTGCGCTGCAGATAACAGGCCAACGTTGCTAACGCCGTGATCCCTATGGCATATCGCATCCAGCTCATGTCCGTAGAGTACTGATTTTGAACGCTAAAGCTGTGACAGGGGCGGGATTTCGATGCACTATTTTAGTGCATTATATTGCAATTTTATAACAATCTCGTTTTCTGGCTATCTGCCGTCGAACTTCGTCGCTATACTTATGGAGTTAGATCGCCTCGACCGAATTCCTGGCACGGTAGCCTGAATCCTCTTGCGCGACTTTTGGAATACCCTGGAGGGTGAACGTTGGGCAAGAAATTGTACGTCGGCAATCTGCCGTACTCAGTAGATCAGCAGCAGCTGCAGGAAGCGTTTGAGCCGTTTGGCACCGTCGATTCGGCGATTGTCATCAGTGACCGCGAGACCGGCCGTAGCAAGGGCTTCGGATTCGTTGAAATGGGCTCAGATGATGAAGCGCAAAAAGCCATCGAGTCGATGAACGGCTCGAGCTTGAGCAATCGTCAGATCACAGTAAACGAAGCACGTCCGCGTGCACCGCGCCCGGATCGCGGTGGCTATGGTGGCGGCGGTGGTGGCGGCGGTCGCGACCGCTGGTAAATACCTGCCCGATTTTCGGCGTTAATCGGTTCGGTCATGGCGTATAAAGATCGTCATGGACCTACTAGCTGACACCGAAGATCAACTCTATACCGCATTGGTGAACCGCGACCCGTCGCATGACGGGCGTTGGTTCGTCGGTGTGCGCACCACCGGCATCTTCTGCCGATCCACCTGTCCTGCCAGAAAACCCAAACGCGAAAACTGCGAGTTTTATGCCACGCCAGCAGCCTGCATTCAGGCTGGTTATCGACCGTGCAAGCGCTGTCATCCGCTGGGCGCTGTCGCAGAACAACATCCCCTTACTCAGGACCTAACGGAACGCCTTCAGGCAGAGCCGGATCGGCGTTGGTGCGAGGATGATCTGGTGGCGCTCGGCTATGATCCGTCAACGGTGCGACGCTGTTTTCGCCAGCATTTTGGTCTGACCTTTCTGCAGCTCGCTCGCCAGGCTAGGCTGGGGCAGGGCTTCACCAAACTGGGCAAACCAAAAGCCGTGATCAATGCACAACTAGAGGCGGGCTATGATTCGGCCAGCGGCTTTCGTGAGGCGTTTGCCAATTGGATGGGCGTCTCTCCCGGCGCATTGAAAGCAAACGCACGACTGCGGGCCGAAGTCCTCGACACGCCGGTCGGCGATATGATTGCGATCGGCGATGCGGATCATCTGCACCTGTTGGAGTTCTTCGATCGACGTGCGCTCAAACGCGAAGCGCAACGCCTGTTCAAATTCGCCGAAGGCGATATTGGGCTGGGCGAAACAGCCATCACGCAACGCATTCGTCGAGAGCTTGGCGAGTTTTTCGCCGGCACTCGCCGTCAATTCGAAGTACCGATTCATTTACACGGCACACCGTTTCAACAGACGGTGTGGCGCGCACTCTGCGACATTCCGATTGGTGAGACTCGCAGCTATGCACAGCTCGCTCAGGCCATCGGCAAACCCACGGCGATGCGAGCCGTGGCACGTGCCAACGGTGCCAATCAGCTAGCGATCATTGTGCCCTGTCATCGGGTCATTGGCGCCGATGGCTCACTCACCGGTTATGGCGGTGGATTGTGGCGCAAGCAGAAATTGATCGAGCTCGAGCGCAACGCACAACTGCAGCAGATGGGTCAGGCCAGTTAGCTAAGCGCCCGTTCTCGACTGATGTGCCGCCAGCACGGCATTGCGAACACGCGTCAGATACAACGCAATGGCTGTGACCAGGACGCCTGACAAGAGATAGAGCGCTGCTGCCCACAGCCCAAATGTCATCGTCAGTGCGAAACCGGTCAACGGCGCAAATGCGGCACCGAAAATCCATGACAGGTTGTGATCCAGCGCGCTGGCCGAATAGGCGTATTTTCTTTTGTAGCGACCCTTGGCGGTCACTCCGGCCTGCCCTTGGGCAAACCCCAGCAACATAAAACCGCCAATGATGTAGATGGCCGGATTGGTTTGCAGCGTGGTGATGGTCAAACACAACGGCAGGATCAGCACAGTGCTGGTCGTCAGCACCGCGTTGCGGCCGAATTTGTCGGCTAAAACCCCGGAGAGGATGACCGTACCGATCGCCAATGCGCCACCGATCACCTGCAACATCAGGATGTAGGACGCCAGGTTGCCGGTGTAGACCAGCTCGTAGGCCAGCGGAAATACCGTGACCATATGGAACAGGGCGTAGCTGGCCAGCGGCGTGAATGTCGAGAGCAAAATCGGGCGCCACTGTGAGCGCACCATCTCGCTAAATGGACTGGACTGCGATAGCTCCTCATCGGCGCCAAAATCGGTGCTCAACAATCGCAGTCGGGCGAATAGCGACACCAGATTGACCGCCATGACGGCAAAGAACGCGAATCGCCAGCCGAAGCTCATGAACTCTTCGTCGGTCAGAAAGCCCGTGAGCACATAAAACAGAGAGCCCGCGACGCAAAAGCCGATTGGACCACCGAGTTGCGGCACCATCGCATAGATGCCACGCCGTCCTTCGGGCGCCGCGTTTTGCAATTGCAGTGAAATGCCGTCCCAGGAGCCGCCGAGCCCAATGCCCTGCGCGATGCGTAGCACCGCAAGCAGCACCGGTGCCAGCCAACCGATCTCCTGATAGCCAGGCAGCAAGCCGATCGCAACCGTCGATGTACCCAGAATCATCGTCGCAATGGTGATCTTCGCCGCTTTACCGACCTTGCGCTGCACATAGCGTGCGGCGTAGCTCGCGAATGGACGTGCCAGAAACGCCAGAGAAAAAATCGCAAACGACCAGGTCATACCCTCGAACGGCGAAAGCGTTGAAAAAAACAGCCGCGGGAACACCAACGCCGAGGCGATGGCATAGACGAAAAAGCCGAAATAATCGGTCACGCGTGCCATGACAACCGTCGTGATGACTTCGTCTATAGACACTTTCTCGACAGTGTTCTCTACTGCAATTTCAGACATAGCTCTCAGTGTGTCGCATGCTGTATTCAGCCAATCCGCCCATCTGCCGCTAACTTAGACATAGCGGCGTTGTTACGCGTTTGTCTAGGCCTTTTTAGTGGTCAGTTTCTGCAAGTTTACCGTCTTACTAGTTTAAAATATCGGCCAAGGAAACATTTCTTAAACCCTAACGCGTTACGCGCCCGTATTCACTAATGAGAACGCTCCGAATTCTGTTCCTCGCATTGTTGTTGCCCATCCTGGGCGGCTGCGAGATGGTGGTGCTGAGACCGGCCGGTGATGTCGCCGTGCAACAAGGTCAACTGATCGTCTATGCCACGGTGCTGATGCTGATCGTCATCGTTCCGGTAATGGCATTGACCGTATTTTTCGCCATGCACTACCGCGAGTCGAACCAGAACGCGAGCTACGCGCCGGATTGGGATCACTCCATCAGTCTTGAGATCGTCGTCTGGTCCGTACCGCTAGCCATCATCATTTGTCTTGCGGGATTAACCTGGGTGGCCACCCACCGTCTCGAGCCTTACAACGATTTGCGCCGAATCTCCGAAGTACAGGAGATCGATCGCAACGTTACGCCGATGCAAATTCAGGTAGTCGCGCTGGATTGGAAGTGGCTGTTCATCTACCCCGAGTACGGCGTTGCGTCGATCAACGAGGTGGCCGGCATTGTCGATCGTCCAATCGAATTCACGCTGACCTCCGAGACGGTGATGAATTCGTTTTATATCCCCGCGCTGGCAGGTCAAATTTACGCGATGGCCGGTATGCAGACCGAGCTGAATGCCGTGATTAATGAGCCCGGTGACTATGAAGGTTTTTCGGCCAACTACAGCGGCAATGGCTTTTCGCAAATGCGATTCCGCTTTCATGGCTTGTCGCAAACCGACTTCGATGCGTGGATCAGCAAAGTCGGTGCCGATACACGCCAACTCGATCGCCTGGCCTACATTGACCTCGCCATTCCCACCGTCGGACATGAAGTGGAGCACTACGGTGCGGTTGAATCAGATCTCTGGGATCGCATCGTCAACCGCTGTGTGGATCGCGGCACGCTGTGCGCCGATGACATGATGATGGTCGATGCATTGGGCGGTGGCGGGCTGGCCGGCCTGACCGATCGCTGGCGCTTTGCCGATCTGTGCACTGTCGATGACCCGCGCGCATTGTATTACCTGCTGCGCCCTGAACTGGCGCCCGCGAACACCACGATCGCTGCCTCACCCGCCTCACCGGTGACGCCCGCATCGTCCGCACTGTTTGACGACGAGGCAGGTGACTGATGGCGAGCACTGGTGAACTGGGTCGCGGCACAATGGGCGCGGCCGATGCCCACCCGCTCTGGGGCAAGTTGAGCTGGGACGTCTTCCCGTTTTATGACCCGATCCTGCTCGGCACCTTTGTCGCAGTTGTCGTATTGGGTCTGGTCGTCTTCGCTGCCGTCACCCGTTACAAACTGTGGGGCTATCTCTGGCATGAGTGGTTTACGTCGGTAGACCACAAAAAAATCGGCATCATGTATATGGTGCTGGCCGTCGTCATGCTGTTGCGCGGTTTTGCCGATGCACTGCTGATGCGTGGCCACCAAGCACTCGCCTCCGCGGGCTACGTTGGTTATCTGCCGGCCTATCACTACGATCAGGTGTTCACCGCGCATGGTGTCATCATGATCTTCTTCGTGGCGATGCCGTTCATTACCGGCTTCATGAACTACATCATGCCGCTGCAGATCGGTGCGCGCGATGTAGCGTTCCCGTTCCTGAACAACTTGAGTTTCTGGCTGACGGTCTCCGGCGCTATCCTGATCATGTTTTCGCTGTTTGTCGGCGAGTTTGCAGCCACCGGTTGGCTTGCCTATCCACCGCTGTCCGGGCTCAATTTCAGTCCCGGCGTTGGCATGGATTATTACCTCTGGTCGCTGAATATTGCTGGCATCGGGACGACACTCTCGGGCATCAATCTGATCGTGACCATCGTCAAAATGCGCGCACCGGGCATGACCTACATGAAGATGCCGGTGTTCACCTGGACGACGTTGTGCACCAATGTACTGATCGTTGCGACGTTCCCGGTGTTGACAGCCACGCTGGCTTTGCTCACCGCCGATCGCTACATCGGCACCAACTTCTTCACCAACGATCTTGGCGGCAACGCCATGATGTATGTGAACCTCATCTGGATCTGGGGCCATCCTGAGGTCTACATCCTGACACTGCCGATCTTCGGTATCTTTTCCGAAGTCGTGCCGACGTTCAGTGGCAAGCGACTGTTTGGCTACACCTCAATGGTCTACGCCACCTGCGTCATCATGATCCTCAGCTACATCGTTTGGCTGCATCATTTCTTCACAATGGGCGCCGGCGCCGATGTGAATTCGTTCTTCGGTATCACGACGATGATCATCTCGATACCCACAGGTGCGAAGCTGTTCAACTGGTTGTTCACAATGTACAAGGGGCGCATCCGCTTCGAGGTGCCGATGCTGTGGGTGATCGGCTTCATGTTGACCTTCGTCATCGGCGGTATGACCGGTGTGTTGCTGGCTGTGCCGCCCGCCGACTATGTACTGCACAACAGCCTGTTCCTGGTCGCGCACTTCCATAACGTGATCATTGGCGGTGTCGTCTTCGGCATTTTCGCGGGCATCAACTTCTGGTGGCCGAAGGCGTTCGGATTCAAGCTCGATCCGTTTTGGGGCAAGGTGAGTTTCTGGAACTGGTTGATCGGTTTCTACCTGGCATTCATGCCACTGTATGTCCTGGGACTGATGGGCGTCACACGCAGACTGAGCCAATTTGAAGATACGGTGTATTCGGCCTACTTCTTCATGGCGGCGATCGGCTCACTGCTGGTCGCATTCGGTATCGCTGCATTCATCATTCAGATCGTGGTCTCGATTCGCAACAAGGAAGCATTGCGCGACACCACCGGGGACCCTTGGAATGCCCGCACACTGGAATGGAGCACGACCTCGCCGCCGCCGTACTACAACTTCGCGCTCACGCCGAAGGTGTATCAGCTTGACGCCTGGGCGCACATGAAAGCCTCAGGCTATGTGCCACCGAAAGCGGGTTTTCGCAAAATACACATGCCGCGCTACACCGCCTCGGGTGTGGTCATTGCAGCGCTCGCCACCATGATGGGCTTCGCATTAGTCTGGCATATCTGGTGGCTATCGGTGAGTACGTTTGTCGGCGCCATCGCCTACGCGATTGCTCACACGTTTAATTACGACCAGGACTACTACGTACCGGTGCAGGAAGTGGCCGACATCGAACAGGGCCGCGCTCAGGTCGGCGCCGCGTCGTGATGACAGACACCACGCCCGACACAGCCGACTTCCACGTCGTCGAGGAAGAACACCACGACGGCGGCAGCATGCTGGGCTTCTGGCTGTATCTGATGAGTGACTGCCTGATCTTCGGCATCCTGTTTGCGGTGCATGCCGTTGTTGGCCAACGCTATGCCGCTGGCCCGTCGCCTGCCGATCTGTTCGAGATCGACATGATTCTCGTCTCGACATTCATGCTGTTGTTCTCTTCCATCACATTCGGCTTTGCCGTACTCAAGATGTACGAGAAGAACATTCGTGGCATGACAGGCTGGTTGCTGGTCACGCTGGTGTTCGGGCTTGCGTTTTTGGTGCTCGAAATCATGGAGTTTTCGCACCTGTGGCATCTGGGTGCGACACCGATGGCCAGCGCTTTTTTGTCTTCATTTTATTTTCTGGTTGGCACGCACGGCTTGCATGTTACCGCCGGCTGTATCTGGTTGTGTGTGTTGCTGGCACAAGTGCGTCTGCACGGTATCAATGATGCCAACAAGACACGCATTTTGTGCCTGAGCTTGTTCTGGCACTTCCTTGATCTGATCTGGATTGGCGTGTTTTCGTTTGTCTATCTCGCGGGTGTGTTGCTATGAGCGACACCAGCGGCGCACACGGCAGCTACAAAAGCTATATCACCGGTTTTGTCATTTCGGTGGTGCTGACCGTGATTCCCTTTGCAGTTGTCATGGGTGGGTTCGTCGATAACGTCGTGCTGGCCTTGGTCATTATTTTTGCTCTCGGTGCGGCGCAGATTCTGGTGCATGTGCATTACTTCCTGCACGTCACGCTGAAGGCCGAGCAAGGCTGGCAAGCCATCTCACTGGTGTTTACCGGCGCGCTGCTTGTCATCGTGCTCGCCGGATCGATCTGGGTGATGACGCATCTTGAAGAAAACATGATGCCGGCACACGAGCAGATTGAACGGGCACGCAATCTGCCGTGACCAAACCTGAGCGCGCTCGCTGGGTGGGGGGGCTGCTGCTTGCGGGAGCGGGCATCACGCTCTTCGCTTTGGTGTCGCTGGGCAACTGGCAGTTGCGTCGCCTTGAATGGAAACGCGATCTGATCGACACCGTTGAACGCCGCGCCTACGCACCCGAGGTGCCCCCACCGATTGGCCCGACGAATGCCGAAGCGCATGCCTATCTGCGGGTTCGGCTGAGCGGCGAATTTGTGCACAGCGCGACACTCAAGGTCAAAGCCCTGACAGAGCTAGGCGCCGGCTACTGGTTAATGACGCCGCTGCAGCTCGAAACCGGCACAGGACCAATCTGGGTTAACCGTGGCTTTGTGCCGACCGGTTTTGCCGAGACCGATTGGTATCGACCCGATGGTCTCATCACCCTCACAGGGCTAGTGCGGATCAGTGAGCCCAATGGCACGGCGCTGCAAAAAAACGACGCCGCCAACAACCGCTGGTTTTCACGAGATATCAGCGCGTTTAATGCTGCTTCCTCTCTCACTGACGCCGAAGACTACTTTGTCGATGCCGATCATCTTGGCCAGCCGACAACCTACCCGCGTGGCGGCATGACCCGGCTGACGTTTCGCAACACCCATCTGTCGTACGCGATCACCTGGTATGCCATGGCGGCGCTGCTGGCCGGCGCCCTGGTGTTTGTCGCGCGGCGCTAACACCTGGCAACCAGCGCCGCGCTGGCGCGCCAGCGATCCCGCTTTTGTGGTACACTCGCGCGCGGTTGGGGAGACCGGTTTCGCTGCAAGTCGCTGTTTTTACAGCTACATTGAGCGTCCGATCCGCCAGCGTCTACAAAACAGATCTAAATCTGTCGGGGGGACTTTCGAACGCGTTCTTCATCGTTCTGGTGCAGTGATGTGCACCGTGAGCGCTCTACGGCGTGTCGAGCTCCAGACGACAAACACGGAGTAACAAT
>JBCCZN010000117.1:0-8697 GCA_039187375.1 Pseudomonadota bacterium | reverse complement strand
GCCGTGTCGAGGAAGGGGAATTGCTGGGGCGGGTCACCGATCCCATTACCAACGAGACCGTTGGACTGTATGCGCCCACCGACGGACGCATCATCGGTATGGCCAAAAATCAGGTCGTCATGCCCGGCTTTGCCGCCTTCCATCTCGGCGTGGCCGGGCAAAGCCCGGACCTGGTTCAGACCGTCGACGACGAGGACGCCGCCGACAAGTCTGAATGATGCCGCCCTGGCGTTTTAGCGGATCACCGGTCTTTGCAGTGCCGCAATGCGCTCATCCAACGGCGGGTGAGTCATGAACAGGCGCCGGAAACCACCGGCGCTCAAGCCGAATATCCCCATCGCCGACATCTCTTTCGGTAGCTGACTGGCCTGGTGTTGCGACTGCAACCGGCGCAATGCGTTCGCCATTTTCGATGCACCAGCCAGGCGCGCCCCGCCGGCATCAGCGCGGAATTCACGCTGACGCGAGAACCAGGCAACGATCATGCTCGCGATGATGCCGAAAATGATCTGCGACACGATGACCGCAATCCAGTATCCAGGACCCACGCCCTGCTCGGTCTTAAAGACGACACGATCCACGATCGTGCCGACGATACGGGACAGGAACACAACAAAGGTATTGACCACGCCCTGTATCAACGTGAGTGTGACCATATCGCCGTTGGCGACATGTGAGACCTCGTGCGCCATGACCGCCTCAGCCTCATCTCGTGTCATCGCCTGCAGCAATCCCGTACTGACCGCGACCAGCGAGTTGTTCTTGTTCGCACCGGTGGCAAATGCATTGACCTCCGGCGAATCATAAATAGCCACTTCAGGCATCCCGATGCCGGCCTGCTCCGCCTGGCGCCGAACGGTCGAGACCAGCCATCGCTCGACCTCGGTCCGCGGCTCGGTAATCACCTGGGCGCCGGTACTGCGCTTGGCCATCCACTTGGACATCGCCAGCGAGACGAATGCGCCGGCAAAACCGACAACGGCCGAGAACACCAGCAAGGAGGTCATGCCCGAACTGCCAGTCCCGCGGTACAGACCTGCAGACTGCAACAGCCCCAACGCAATACTGATCACCGCCAGAATCGCGACGTTTGTCATTAAAAATAATCCAATACGTTTCATATTCTTAAGCCCCTAAGAAAACGTCCGTAACTAATGAAGTGGTGGCGATTGGCCGCCATTTCAATGCATCCAGCCGGCGCGATCACGTGCCGCGCAGTGTGTTACATATACTATTCGTACTCGACGCGTTTTCCGATGAGACCTTGTGAGCTTGCCGCAGTTTCTGCAATGGCGTTTTGCCGCCCCCCGATATTGGCCCGAGTGGTTTGGCTGGGGCGTTCTGCGGGTTTTAAACCTGCTGCCCTGGTCGCTACAGCGGCGTCTTGGTGTGCTGATCGGGGAAATCGCCTGGCGCCTGGCGCGCGGTCGCAGGCAAATCGCGCTGGAAAACCTCGCGCGGGCGATGCCATCGCTGCAACACAGCGAGCGTCAAATACTGGCGCAGCAGCATTTTCGCGAACTGGGTATCGGCGTCTTCGGCATTACGATGGCCTGGTGGGCGTCAGACCGCCGTATCGCGCGCCTGATCGACATCAACGGCCTTCAACATCTGCGCGCTCGCGCCGCGGATACCGGCGCCTTTGTGGTGGCCGGTCACTTCACCACACTGGATCTGGTTGCGCGCGCATTGAACCTGTATGCCAGCATTGACGTGCTATACCGGCCATTGGGTCGGGAGCTGAGTGATGCCATCATGCACCACGGCCGGCGCCGGTGCGGCCAGGCATTGATCGACAAATCCGATCCACGGCGGCTGCTGCGCCAACTGCGCGCCGGGCGTGCGATCTGGATCGCGGTCGATCAAGCGGATACAACGCGGCAGGCCGTCACCGCCCCGTTCTTTAATATTCCCGTACCCACCAACACCACGGTGAGTCGTCTCGCATCGCGCACCGGTGCGCAGGTACTGCCCGTTTCCTGTATCCGCCAGCCTGATGGTCGTATACAGATCCAGATCAGTGCGCCGCTGGACGATTTCGGCGGCGATCTGATAGCCGATGCCACTCGCTTGAATGCGCTGGTACAAACGCATATTGCACTGGCCCCACCCCAATACTATTGGGTGCATCGCCGCTTCAAAGGTGTGGATGAACGCGCATGAACCCATCGATCCGCCCGGCACTACGCGAATTTCTGGCGCCCAGGTTTTGGGGGGTATGGCTCGGGTTTTCGCTGTTGAGAGGGCTGTCCTGGCTGCCGTTCGAGTGGCAAATGCGTCTGGGCGGTGCACTCGGCCGATTGGCGCAGCGCGGTTTTCGCAAACGCGCCCAGGTGGCCAGCCGCAACCTGCGATTGTGTTTTCCGGAGCACAGCGATGCAACGCGTCAACAGTGCGTACGCGCCCATTTCGAAAATCTTGGGCGCAGCGTATTCGAGATGGGCATGGCGTACTATCGACCGCAAAGATTGCTCGGCCGCATTACGGTGAGCGGCGCGGAGCACCTGGACGCGTGCACGCCTGGCGCTACGATTCTGTTGACGGCGCACTTCGGCGCACTTGAGGTCGGCGGTACCTATTTGAAATCTCGCGGCCTGGCGTTCGACGCGGTTTACCGCAATGATCGCAACCCGCTCGTCACGGAGCTGATTCGCCGCGGGCGCGAGCAGTCTGGTCGACAGGTGATCGAGAAAAGCAACATCAAGCAAATGGTGCGCAGCCTTCGCCAACAGATCCCGGTCTGGTATGCACCGGACCAGAGTTACCGGCGTAAGCACAGCGCTGAACTGCCGTTTTTTGGTGTTCCCGCGATGACCAATACCGCGACATCAGCGCTGGCACGGCTTGGCAAGGCAACTGTGGTCGGCTTCTTCGTGCATCGGCGCGACGACCTCAGCGGTTATGAGGTCATCGTGCACCCACCGCTAGAGGACTTCCCCGGTAACGATGCTGCCACCGATACGCTGCGTATCCAGCAGTTGTTCGAACAGGAGGTCAGACGTTCGCCTGCGCAGTACTTTTGGGTGCATCGCAAGTTCAAGGGTCGCTCGGACGCGCTGCCAGACGCCTATGCAGATTTGTCCAACGAGGTGTTGTAACCCGCCAGCACACTGTCCCAATCCTGCGCGCGTAAGCCACCAACCTGTCGCATTACCTTATTCAATGAGCGCTGCAATCGCGCCAGGTTGTGCTGTTGCCAAGCACCGGCCGCGCAAATTCGCCCGCGGTCGAAATCGATGAGATACCAGTGTTCATCAACGCGCAGAATGTTGTGGGCATTCAGATCGGCATGCCGGACACCGTGCAGATGAAAGCGCTGCAGCGTCACACCGAGTTGATGCCAGTGCGACGCGTCCAACACATCCTGACCGACCAGTTTGGCCAGGCTTGTCGCCGCGGGAAGCGCTCTAGTGACGAGGCTCGCCGTATACAACACGCCGCGGCGGCGATAACGCGCGGCTACCGGTTCAGGTACCGGCAAGCCTTGGTCAAAAAGGTGTTGCAGTAGTTCGAATTCACGT
The DNA here is from genome assembly GCA_039187375.1 of Pseudomonadota bacterium. Lineage (GTDB taxonomy): Bacteria > Pseudomonadota > Gammaproteobacteria > Steroidobacterales > Woeseiaceae > CALBPI01. Next base: position 5,176 of record JBCCZN010000117.1, on the reverse strand, counting down.
ATCGAACGTGATCGAGTCGCGCCCAGTGCCAGGTAGTGTCGGTCGACCAGCTTGGCAACGAGCCCGCCCCGGCGATAGTGACGCACGACACAGATACCCGCCTCGTCGCGCACGAATGCCGCATTTCCGCGCCCGGCTTCCGCGTAGCCGAGCAGCGTAGGCCAGCGGGCCTCATCGAACAGATAGTCTGGCGCCGAACGATATATCGTATCGTTAACCCGAATTGTCTGCGCGAAAAGCATCGGGAAATAGTAGCAGTGATCAGCGTGCTGGCGGCGATCGCGCGCTAGTCGCTACACTGCGACCCCATGAGCACACCCTTGGTCAACCCGCCACGCAGTATCTGCCTGTTGCGCCTGTCCGCAATTGGCGATTGTTGCCATGCGCTGGCGCTGGTCAGAACGTTGCAGCACGCGTTGCCGGACACGCAACTGAGCTGGGTCATCGGTCGCACCGAAGCGGGCCTGATGCAGGGTTTGGACGGGGTGGAGTTACTGGTATACGACAAACAGGATCGTCATGCTCAAAAGGTGTTTGCGACGCTTCTGCGCGACCGGCAGTTTGATGTGTTGCTGAATCTGCATGCATCGTGGCGTGCCAATCGCGTTAGCCGTCGTATCTATGCACCGCGCAAGATCGGTTTTGACCGTGCGCGGGCTCGCGATGCGCAGTGGTTATTCAACAACGAGCGCATCGCGCCGCAACACAATCCACATGTACTGGATGGGTTTTTCGGCTTTGCCGAGCGTCTTGGCATCATGCAGAGGCGCTATGACTGGTCACTACCTATCGCCGCGGAAGACTACGTTTTCGCCGAGCGTGTCGCCGCAACCAACGCACCGACAGTGGTGATCAGTCCGTGCTCCAGTGAGCGCCGCAACAACTTTCGTAATTGGCCCGCCGAGCGTTTTGTTGCTCTGGCCGAGCACGCCACCCAGCGACACGGTGCAACGATCATCATCACCGGCGGTGTGAGTGCCGTCGAACATGAGTACGCGCAGATCATCAGTGACAACGGCCCCGCTGGCATCCACAACCTGGTTGGCAAGACAACGCTAAAACAGCTGGCCGCCCTCATCGATCGTGCCAGCGTGCTGATTGCTCCGGATTCCGGACCGGTGCACATCGCAACGGCTGTCGGCACGCCAGTCGTCGGACTCTACGCGACGTCCAATCCAGGGCGCACCGGTCCAGTGCTGTCCGAGCACACCATCAACGCCTATCCCGAGGCTTTACAGCAGTTCATGGGCAGAGAGGTATCCGAGGTTCGCTGGGGACAACGCGTCCGTCACCGCGACGCGATGTCGCTGATTACAACTGACCAGGTGTGTGACGCCGTCGACGCCATACTGGCCTGACACTAACGCGGGTCGAGAACTCGCAGATAATCAGCGACGCCCTGCGCGACACCGCGAAAATCACCGTCGTATCCCGCCGCGCGCAGCTGGGTCAGATCCGCTTGTGTGAATGCCTGGTAAGCATCCACGAGATGCTCCGGAAAGTCGATGTAGTCGATACGTCCGCGACCGTGATGGGTAATCACCGCGTCGGCTACCTGATTAAATGTCGAAGCCACACCGGTGCCGCAGTTAAACACACCGCGTACGCCTGGATGCTGGTAGAGCCATAGGTTGACAGCCACGACGTCGTCGACATGGACGAAGTCACGCCGCTGCTCACCGTCATCGCGCCCGTGCGAGCCGGCAAATAACCGAACACGCTCACCCTCACCGAGTTGTCCATGCAAATGCCAGGCGACGCTTGCCATTGACCCCTTGTGCTGTTCACGCGGTCCGTAAACGTTGAAGTAACGCAAACCAGCAACCTGTGTCGTCAGGCTCGTCATGCGACGGCGAAGAAATTGATCGAACAGCAACTTCGAATAACCATAGACGTTTAGCGGTGACTCATTCACCGGATGCTCGGCGAAAGAGTCGCTTCCGCCGTAAACAGCCGCGGACGAAGCATAAATTAATGGCACACGATGCTGCTCGCACCAAGCCAGAAGCTGTTTCGAAAACTCGAAATTATTGTCGAGCATATAGCGCCCGTCCCATTCGGTGGTCGCCGAACAGGCGCCCTGATGAAACACAGCACTGACGTCACCGAACGACTCACCCGCGACTATACGCCGGCGGAACTCGTCCTTGTCCAGATAATCCGCCACGTCCAGATCACGAATGTTGATGAACTTATGACCATCGCTCAGATCGTCGACAACCATCACTGCTTCGGCCGTGGATCGATTGAGGCCGGCGACAATATTGGCGCCGATAAAACCGGCGCCGCCGGTGACGATCATCATGTCAACGAACCCGTCACGGCACTAGTCATCATCTTCCAGCACATATAGCGCACCACAGTAGGGACATTTGGCTTCGCCGGTCACCTCCACCGGGACGTAGACGCGCGGATGCGAGTTCCAAAGTCCGGTTCCTGGCATCGGACATGACAACGGCAGATCGGCGCGCCCTACAACGTATTGCGTCTGCGTGTTTGCCTGCTCCGCCATCTGCTTGTCTCCGCCAATCACCGACTAAAAGCCGATTATACGTCAGCCGACACCGTCAAGTGCGCACTGGCGCAGGGATCAACGCCCAACTCTCGCAGCCACAGCGCACAGACTGTCTGGCGCTCGGACTGCAGATCGTCGCGCGAGAGGAGTGCCGGTTCATTATTCAGCGCCCGCGCGTGCGCCCACCGGCGATACCGGCGATAGATGTCCTGCAACCGTCGAGCATCGTGTTCACCCAGGACTCCAGCCGCCGCCAGGCTGTCCAACTGGCGAACGTTGTCGCTCCAACGCAGCACCTCCGGCGCGATCGCAGCGTCCCGCAGAACCAGGTATTGCACCAAAAACTCAAGGTCTGCTATGCCACCCGCATCCTGCTTGAGGTCCATTTGAGTTGATCCGCTGCGACTGAGCTCCTTGCGCATACGGGCACGCATCTTGATCACGTCATCGGCCAGAGTGTCGTGCTCAACTGCCTCGCGCAGCACGCCGTCACGAATAGCGCTGAAGCGATCCGATAACTGCGGATCCCCGGCAACAAATCGTGCGCGCGTTAGCGCCTGATGTTCCCAAGTCCAGGCATCGTTGCGTTGATACTGCTCGAAGGCACTAACGCGCGACACCAGCAAGCCAGATCGACCGCTCGGCCGTAACCGCGTGTCAATCTCATACAGCCTGCCGTGCCCGGTCTGAATTTCTAGCAGATGCACGACGCGACGCGCCAATCGCTGCGCAAAGACCGTGTTATCAATCACTGTCTGCTCAGGACCTGCCCGCGTATCACCCGGCGCGAAATCATGCAGAAAAATAATATCCAGATCCGAGCCGTAGCCCAGCTCCAGGCCTCCGAGCTTGCCGTAGGCAATGATCGCAAATCCGTGTGTTGCATCAATCGACTCACTAGCGGGACTGCCGAACTTTGTCGTCAGCTCTGTCCAGGCCAACGACAACACAGCGGCGAGCGATAACTCAGCCAAGTCACTGAGCCGGTCGCTAACCTGCATCAACGGTAACTCTGCGACGATATCGGCCACCGCGATGCGAAATAACCCGGCGCGACCAAACCGAACGATCGCCTGCATTTGTGCCTCCAGCGCCGCATCGCTGCCCGCCTGCGCTTCGGCCAGTGCCGCCTGCAAGGCATCACGTGAGAGTGCATCGAATCGGGCTTCGTGGGCCAAAACATCCTCGAGCAACATCGGGTGTTCGATTAGCTGCTGCGCCAGGAATTCACTGGCGTGCAACAAACGCAGCAATCGGTCGAGCGCCGACTCGGATTCGATTAGCAAGCTGAGGTAGGCGCTGCGGCGACGCACCGCGTCTGCAAATCGCAGCACGCGTGCGATCAGCTGAGCGGGCCGATCGAATTGTGACACCCGCGGCATCAACGCATCCACGAACCGATGCGCTCGCTGTTCGCTCAGCGGGTCGCACCCTGAGCGCGTCAACGCCGCTGCAAATACTTCTAGCTGCGCCGCGATATCCTGCGCATCATCAACGCCGACCTGAGTCAGCCGCTGACACAACACTGCTCCCTCCAACTGCAGCCAGCCAACCGGCACATCCGCCTCAGCACTGTGCAACAGCGCATTGAATTGCTGCAGCACGCTTGCGCGGTGGTGTGCCAAGCGCTCGGCCAACGCAGCCCAGCTAGCACAACCCATGACCAGTGCAAGCAACTCGCGCGGCGCCGCTTGCTCTGGCACCTCATGCGTCTGCTGATCGTCGAGTGCCTGTAGTCGGTTTTCGAGTTGGCGCAAGAATCGATAGCTGTCGTAGAGCGTTGCGGCGCTGCTCGCATCGATCAAGCGCGCAGCGATGGCAGCATCAAGCGCCTGCCGCAGACGCGGCGTGCGCAGCGGCGCCAGCTTGCCGCCATGGATCAGCTGCCAGGACTGCACGATAAACTCAATTTCGCGAATACCACCGGCACCGCGCTTCAGATCATCCACCTCGCCCAGTCGCTCTACCTCATTGGCAATCATCCGTTTCATGTCGCGTAGCGAGTCCAACACGCCATAGTCCGAATAGCGACGGTAGACAAACGGACGCACGACACTGTCCTGAAACTGCGCGACTGCAGGCACGTCCGTGGTAGCCAGGAATCGCGCCTTGACGAACGCATAGCGCTCCCAGGCCCTACCCTGACGTTGCAAGTAATCCTCGAGCGCCGCGAAGCTAATTGCCAGCGGACCTGCATCGCCGAATGGTCGCAGGCGCGTATCAACGCGAAATACCCGGCCATCAGCGGTGATTCGATCCAAAAGATCAATAACCAGACGGGCCTCACGCAGACAGTATTCGGGCGCCTCCACCGCGCGCGCACCATCGCTGCTACCCGCCTCGGGAAAGGCGAACAGAACGTCAATATCCGATGAAAAATTGAGCTCGTCGCCGCCAAGCTTGCCCATCGCGATCACGATCAGCGGTACCTCGTTGCCGCCCGCTGCGCGCAAACACCCATACCGCTGACGCATCTGTGTTCTGGCGCTGCGCAACGCGGCACGTACTGCCGTATCGGCAAGTTGTGACAAACCCGACAGACACTCCGACAGCGTTAATTGTCCGCCCATCTCGGCGACGGCCAGACGCGCCATTTGGCGCGCGCGCCAGCGACGCAGATGCTGCGCGACCGCATCATGCTGATTCCAAGGCAATCGCTCG
>JBCCZN010000116.1:0-8716 GCA_039187375.1 Pseudomonadota bacterium | reverse complement strand
GACGCCAATGTGAATGACATCACCACGATCCTGGTTATGCAGCCATCCTGCATCGATTCGCAGGCCACGCTCGGTTGGGTTACCGATAAAACCTGCGCGAACCGTATCGTTATTGACGTTCAGATCAATAGTCTGGGCGTGTCCTGCTGCTGCTGTCACACACCCGATCGCAGCTACAACTACAGCGTAAAAACTCTGTCTCACAGGTCACTCCCGGGCATTGCATTGCCAAAAATTGCGATCCAATGGCATATGATACCGGCTTAGTGAGGCTGGCAACCAGCATCGCTGATCGATTCTCTCCCGACACCGCCTTTGAAGTTATGGAAGACGCGACGCACATCGAACCCGCTGCCGGATCGACTCAATCACGATCCCAGTTGGATGCACTGCGCTCTGAGCTCGACCCGGAGATTCGCGCACGCTCGCTAGAGATGGCGCAGGTCGTCGCGCAGCTTGGACTCGGCGATTCGCTATGTACGACCGCCGCGCTTGCGCCAGCAGTGCACAGCGGCACGCTGTCACTCAAACAGATCGCAAAGCGCTTTCCCGCCGATGTCGCCGCTAGCTGCCGCGAGCTCAAAGCGCTATTGGAGCTATCTCTACCTGGGCAATGGACGCCAGGCGATCGGCTGCCGGAATCTCAGGGAGAGGCCCTGCGCCGCATGTTGCTCGCCGTGGTAAACGACTACCGCATCGTGATTGTGCGTCTAGCGGTGCAACTGGTGGACTTGCGCCATGCCCGGCACGCGTCAAAGCAGATTCAGGCCATGCTGGGTCGCGATACGCGCGAGATTTTCGCGCCGCTGGCGAACCGGCTGGGTATCTGGCAGCTGAAGTGGGAGCTTGAGGATTTCGCGTTTCGCTATCTGCAGCCTGACGACTACCGCTCGATTGCGAAAGAACTGGACGAACGGCGCGATGAACGCATGGCGTACATCGAGTCCGCGCGCGCGCAGATTATTACGTTGCTGGACGAGGCTGGCATCGAGGCCAGCGTCACCGGCAGGCCTAAACACATCTATTCAATCTACCGAAAACTGCAACGCAAAAAAGTCTCTCTTGGCTCGCTCTATGACGTGCGCGCCGTGCGCATTCTGGTTGAGAGCCTGACCGACTGCTATACCGCTCTGGGGCTGGTCCACAATCGCTGGCCCTACATTCGTGAGGAATTTGACGACTACATCGCCAATCCCAAGGGCAACAACTATCGCTCATTACATACGGCCGTATTTGGACCAGACGGGCATCCGCTAGAGATCCAGATTCGCACACACGCAATGCACAATGAGGCAGAGCTAGGGGTCGCCGCTCATTGGCGTTACAAGGAAGGCGGTCCCAGCAATGCCGCGTTCGAACAGAAAATCGCATGGCTACGACAATTGCTGGATACCGACACGGCGTCTGCCAATGAGGACCTGCTCGATTCACTGAGCGAAGGCGTGTTCTCAGATCGCGTCTACGCGATTACGCCACGCGGTGACATCATCGATTTGCCGGCCGGCGCCACCCCACTGGACTTTGCGTATCAAGTCCACACTCAGGTGGGCCATCGCTGCAAGGGTGCGCGCATTAACGATCGAATCGTGACGCTTACCCATCGCATCAACAATGGCGATCGCGTCGAGATCATCACCAGCAAAGAGCCACAGCCCTCGCGCGATTGGCTCTCGCCACGGGCTGGTTTTCTTGCCTCAGCGCGCAACCGAGCCAAAGTACGCAGCTGGTTTCGGCAGCAGGATCGTGATGTCAATCGACGTCAGGGACGCGAGCATCTTGACCGTGAACTCAATCGTGTCGGCATTCGTGATCTGCCGATGGCACAACTGGCAGACAAGCTGAAATTCGATGACGTCGACGAATTGTGCGTCGCACTGGGCGCCGGCGACATCACCACCGCTGCGGTGTTCAACGCAGCCCAACAGTTGTTGCAACCAGCGAGCGCGTCGGACGACACAAACGAGTCTGGCAAAAAACGTAGCCGCAAACACAAGGCAACGGGTGGCGGCGCGGTCTTGGTCGATGGCGCTGACTCGGTCCTGACTCACTTCGCCAAGTGCTGCCATCCGATGCCACCCGAACATATTGCTGGCTACATCACACAAGGCCGCGGCATTACCGTTCACCGCGTGAGTTGTGGCTCATTCAAACGTCTGCTTGAGATCCATCCCGAGCGCGTACTTAGAGTGGACTGGCGCACCGATGACAACGCTCGCTTCCCGGCCACGCTAGCCATCGAAGCCGGTGATCGCAATGGCCTGCTGAAAGATATCAGCGGCGTGCTCGCCGACGAGGGCATCCGAATTCTCGCCAACAATTCACGCGTCGATCCACGCACACTGCGCGCGACGGTGCGCATCGAGACCGAGGTCGAGGGCTTGAGCGTTTTGAGTAAAGCGATCGGGAAGCTCTCACAGCGTCCCGGCGTGGATGTTGTCTATCGGGTCTAGCGGTTGATTGCGTGCAATGCGCGTTTGTCGGCCGACAGACTGGCTTCGTGAACCGCTTCTGACAGCGTCGGGTGCGCATGCACCGTGCGCTGAATGTCCTCGGTACTGGCCTGAAACTCCATCGCTAACACCAGCTCCCCAATCAGCTCTCCAGCCATCGGTCCGACGATGTGGACGCCCAGAATCTGATCGTCATCCTCGGCACTGATGACCTTGACCATACCACTGGCCGCTTCCATCGCTTTGGCACGGCCACTCGCCGCGAACGGGAACGTACCGGTCTTGTAAGCACGACCGCTCTGTTTGACCTCTTGTTCCGTCTTGCCGACCCAGGCGATCTCCGGTGCGGTGTAAACAACCGATGGGATCACGTCGTAGTTGACCTCCGCGACCTCGCCAGCGATCAAATCGGCCGCCATGACACCCTCTTCCGTGCCCTTGTGCGCCAACATCGGACCACGTACGCAATCACCAACCGCAAACACGTTGGTCATGCCGGTACGGCAGTGCTCGTCTACCACGATGAAACCACGCTCATCGATTTGTACGGAACTGCCCGCTTCGAGAAGATCATCGGTCACCGGACGACGACCGACCGCGACCACCAGCTTGTCAACGTTGATGCTGTGCTGTTTCTCGCCATCTTCGTAGTTGACGGTCACCGCGCCCTCATTGACCTCGGCAGCCGTTACCTTCGCACCCAGATTAATGCTAAGGCCCTGCTTTTTGAACTGACGTTCTGCATCCTTGGCAATCTGTCGATCTACCATATGCAGAAAATCAGGCATTGCCTCAAGTACAGTGACTTCGGCCCCCAGACGATGCCAGACACTGCCGAGCTCCAGACCGATAACACCAGCACCGATAATGCCTAACCGTGGGGGCACCTTGTCGAATTCCAGCGCACCCCAGGAATCGACGATGTGCTCACCATCGAATTTCAGGAAAGGCAACTCAATCGGCGTCGAGCCCGAGGCCAAAATCACATGCCGCGCGCCCACCTCATAAGCATCGCCTTCCGGCGCAGTGACTTTGACATTGCCGCTGTTCAGCAACATGCCGTGACCGGTGATGCCCGTGACCTTATTGGATTTAAACAGCGCCTGAACACCCTGGGTCAATTGCTTGACGATGCCGGCCTTTCGCGCTTGCATCTTCGCCAGGTCGAAACTCAATTCTCCAGCGCCGATGCCATGGCTTTCAAATTCGTGTTGTGCCCGATGATACAACTCGGATGACTCGAGCATCGCCTTAGACGGAATGCAACCGGCGTTCAGGCAAGTGCCCCCAAACGCATGACTGCCGTCATAGTTTTTCCAATTGTCGATGCAAGCAACGCTCATACCATTTTGCGCAGCGCGTATCGCAGCCGGATAACCCGCAGGGCCACCGCCAATGACGACGACGTCATATTGATCTGTCATTTCGTATTCCTTATTTCCGGATCAGACCTGCAACAGCAAGCGGCCCGGATCTTCAAGCGCATTTTTGATAGTGACCACGAACTGCACGGCTTCTTTGCCGTCGATCAGACGGTGATCATAAGACATGGCCAGATACATCATCTTGCGGATCTTGATTTCACCGTCAACGACAATCGGCCGATCCATAATAGAGTGCATACCGAGAATACCGGTCTGCGGCGGATTCAATATCGGCGTCGACATCATTGAACCAAAGATGCCGCCATTGGTGATGGTAAACGTACCACCGGTGAGATCGTCGAGTGAAATACTGCCCTCACGCGCCTTGCGACCGTATTCGGCAATGTCTTTTTCGATCTGCGCAAACGACTTCAAGCCGCAATCCCGTACCACGGGCACCATCAGCCCGCGCTCGGTCGACACGGCAATGCCAATGTCCTGATAGTCGTGGTAGACGATGTCGTTGCCATCGATCGACGCATTAACAGACGGGAAACGTCTTAACGCCTCAACGGCGGCGCGCACGAAAAAGCTCATGAAGCCGAGCTTGGCCCCGTGCGTATCGGCAAAGGAATCCTTGTAACGCGCCCGCAGTGCGATGACCTCGGTCAGATCGACCTCATTAAAGGTCGTCAGCATCGCCGCATTCTGCTGCGCCTCAACCATGCGCTTGGCGATGGTTGCACGCAATCGAGTCATCGGGACACGGCGCTCGTTGCGAGCGGCACCCACTGCAATCGTGCCGGTTTCGCTGCCCAGATCTTCGGCGGCGCCATCCGAGTCGGAATCGATATGACGCAATACATCTGCCTTCGTGATTCGGCCATCCGGGCCACTGCCACTGATGCGCGAGGGATCCAGATCGTGTTCTTGAATCAAACGGCGCACGGAGGGTGAGAATTTGTCGGCAGACTTGCCGTCCGAACCGCTGTCGGCGCTGGCTGCCGGCGAGGCAGTCGAGACCGCCTCTGCGGGCTGCTCAGCTGGCGCCTGAGCCGGCGCAGCTGCCGCCTCGACACTGCCCGCTTCCACCACAGCAAGCAATTCGCCGCTAGTGACCGTCGCGCCATCCTCTACCTTGATTTCCTTGAGCGTTCCGTCTGTCGGACAAGGCACCTCGAGCACGACCTTGTCAGTCTCAAGATCAACCAGATTTTCGTCACGGCGAACGGTGTCCCCTACCTTCTTGTGCCACGACACCAGCGTTGCATCGGCAACGGACTCCGGTAGCTGCGGGACCTTTACTTCAGTCGACATAGTGTTTCCTGTTTGCGAATCGTCAGCGTGCCCCCACGCCTAGCGATCGTCCTCATCAATCAATGGTGAAATGCCGAGCGCGCGCTCGACGAGTTGTGTCTGTTGCAACGTGTGCAGCTTGGGAATGCCAGCAGCCGGTGCCGCCGAAGCACCGCGCCCGGTGTAGTGCAGCACGTGGCGCGAACGAAGCGGTTGCTGCAAACGGTGTCGAATCTGGTGCCAAGCACCCTGGTTACGCGGCTCCTCCTGACACCAGATAATCTCATCGGCGTTCGGATAGTCGCTGATCACCTGCGCGTATTCATCAACCGGGAACGGGTATAACTGCTCCACCCTTACGATTGCCACATCGCTAATGCCCGCGCTGCGTCGTTGCTCCAGCAAGTCGTAATACACCTTGCCACTACAGAATACGATGCGGTTGACCTGTTTGGCTTCCAGCGGGTCGATTTCGTCGATGATCGTGTGGAAGTAGCCTTCCGACAGCGCCGACAACGGCGATACCGATAACTTGTGTCGCAGCAGACTTTTCGGTGTCAGTACGATCAGTGGTTTCCTGACCGAACGCACCATTTGACGCCGAATCATGTGGAACATCTGACCGGGTGTTGATGGCACCACGACCTGCATATTGTGTTCGGCGCACAGTTGCAGGAAGCGCTCCAGCCGCGCGGATGAATGCTCCGGGCCCTGACCTTCATAGCCATGCGGCAGGAACAGTGTCAGCCCGCACAACCGGCCCCATTTCGCCTCGCCGGAGCTAATGAACTGATCGATAACAACTTGAGCCCCGTTGGCAAAATCACCGAACTGGGCCTCCCAGATGACCATCGTGCGCGGCTCGGTCGTGGCGTAGCCATACTCAAAACCCATCACCGCCTCTTCCGAGAGGAAGGAATCGGTGACGGTAAACGCCTCTGGCCGATCGGTAATCGTCGTCAAGGGTACAAACTCATCGTCGGCGTGCTGGCCGTGCCAAACCGCATGTCGATGAAAGAAGGTGCCACGACCACTGTCCTGACCGGTCAGCCGTACATCGTAGCCTTCATCCAGCAAGCTGGCATAGGCCATCGTCTCGGCGAAGCCCCAGTCCATCGGCGCTTTGTCGGCCAACATTTGCACCCGAGTATCAACGATTCGTTTCACCCTGGAGTGCAATTCAAACCCGTCCGGCACGGTTACGATGGTCTCGCCGAGCGACTGCACTTTGTCCGACCCGATCGCCGTTTCGACAGGCGTGATCAGATCACTTGACAGGTATGGCGACCAATCAATCGTGTATTCGTTGCCGATCATGCCCAGCAGGGCCTTGGGCACCGGACGGCCATCGTCCAGGCGTGCACGATAGCGCTCGATAATGCCCTCCGGCTCACCAGCTTCAATGACACCGCTGCTGGTCAAGGCGTCGGCGTAGAGCTGACGAGTGGTCTTGTGACTGCGAATCACCTGATACATCTGCGGCTGTGTCGCTGCCGGCTCATCCGCCTCGTTGTGACCAAGGCGTCGATAGCAGACCAGATCAATGACGACGTCCTTGTGATACTTCTGGCGATAATCAAGCGCCAAACGCGTCACCCGTATCACCGCCTCCGGATCGTCACCGTTCACATGGAAGATCGGTGCTTCAATCATTTTCGCCACGTCACTGCAATACGGCGTCGAGCGCGCATCCTGCACATCATGGGTCGTGAATCCGATCTGATTATTCACAACGATATGGATTGTGCCGCCGGTTTTGAACGCGGGCACCTGTGACATTTGGAATGTCTCGGTAACAACCCCCTGTCCTGCGAAGGCCGCATCCCCGTGAATCAGAATTGGCAGGATGGTATCGCCAACGACATCGCCGCGGCGCAGTTGGCGCGCACGCACAGAGCCTTCGACAACCGGATTCACGATCTCAAGGTGGGATGGATTAAACGCCATCGACAGGTGTACGTTGCCACCAGGCGTCGTCATATCAGCAGAAAAGCCCTTGTGATATTTAACGTCGCCCGAGCCGTTTAGATCGTCAAGGTCGACGTCACCTTCAAATTCAGAGAATAGCTCCTGCGGCGCCTTGCCGAGCACGTTGACTAGCACGTTGACACGACCGCGGTGGGCCATGCCGAACACCACCTCTTTAATGCCTGCAGCACCGCCGTCTTGCACTAGCGCATCCAGCATCGGGATCAGGCTCTCGCCACCTTCCAGCGAAAACCGCTTCTGGCCAACGTAGCGGGTGTGCAGGTAACGCTCTAGCGTCTCGGCTCGTGTGAGCTGTTTCAACAGCCACTTTTTCTCTTCAACACTCAGCGCTTTGGTGCTACGCGACTCGAACTGTTCACGCAACCACAGACGCTCACGCGACCGGGAAATATGTGCAAATTCGGCACCGGTCGTACCGCAGTAGATGGACTTCAATAGCGCGAGAATGTCGCGCAGCTTCATGCGTTCGTGGCCGGTACCCGCCAGGCCGCCGGTGAAGAATTCCTTGTCCATGTCACTGGCGTCCAGGCCAAGGAAATCAAACCGCAACACGCTCGGCTCATTGCGCTCCATCATCCCAAGCGGGTCGATATCGGCAATTTGGTGCCCGCGCAGCGCATAGACCTGGATCAATCGAGAGACCGCTGCCTGCTTCTCGCTGGCCGTCTCAGCGGGTGCTGCCGCACCGTTGGCGCTAACGCGCTGCGTGCCGCGGGCCGCTGGCGCGAACGCCTGTCGCTTTAGCTGCTCGACGATCGGACCGTGCGCAATATCGGCATCAGCGTGGCCGTTGGCGACACCTGCAAAGTACTTGCGCCACTGCGGCGGCACCTCGTCAGGGTCATCTAGGAAGAGTTCGTATAGTGCTTCGATAGTCGCGGCGTTGGTGCCATTCAATGGCGTATCCGCGATCTGCGCCTGCAAAGTTTTGCTCATTGTCTCTCTGCATTGCCGAACCGTGTCCGGCGTCCCCAATGACTGTGCCGTTGCTAGGTCAGCGTTCGACCATGATTTTACTTGATGTTATTTGCGATTGAAACGACATCTGGTAACGATTATCGCGACCCGTGTTGCAGGAATTCGATGATCGCCAAACGGTCCTCAGCGCGACTCAATCCACCGTATTGCATCGATGTCCCGGGCAAAAACCGCCATGGGCCTGCCAGCCATGCATTCAGCGCCTCGCCAGTCCAGACAAAACCGCCCTCGCCGAGCGCCTTCGAATAGCCAAAACCCGCAGCGGTTCCGGCTTCACGTCCGACTATTTGCCACAACTGCGGCCCGGCCGCATGGCGCGCACCCGCGCCAATCTGGTGGCATCGCTGGCACTGCGTTCGCCACAGGCGCGCACCGCGTTTCAGGCGGTCCTGATCGAGCTCAGATCGGGTTATTGTGGTCTGCGACGGTGCCGAAGCCTGCTCGGCACGGACTTGATCGGCGGTTGGCAGACCGGCAAATCGCTCCTCACCACTCGAGCCACAGGCCACAAGCGCGCTGCTAATTACAAGAATCGCAAGCCGGTGTGTTGTGAAGATCATCTCGTCGAGACAGGGGTCAGGAATTGCCGCAGTGCGAGATACTACAATGCCATTTCGTGAACTACTGCACATCTCGCGG
>JBCCZN010000115.1:0-8774 GCA_039187375.1 Pseudomonadota bacterium | reverse complement strand
GACAAAGTCCAGCATCTGACGAGCGCGCGGGTCGGTTGCCGCCTTTTCGCCTGTCTCAATCAGGAAGTTCATCAGAAAGAACAGGAAGGTTGTGATCAACAGGCCTGAAAACACACTGATTGCATATCGCATAATGGTCCACCTTCCGCCATTCGGCGGTTCAGCTCGTTGCCTTGTTACTGTCCGTTATTCGCCGCCAGCGACACGTTTTCCACCCCGGCAGCACGCGCCGCATCCATGACGGTGACAAGTGTCTCGTTATACGACTTCTTGTCAGCCTGAATGACGACGGAACCTTTGGGGTTCTCGGCGTGAAGCCGTTCGATGTTGGCACGCACGGCGCGCGGGTCAATACGACGACGGTCAATCCAGATTTCGTTGTTCTCACCAATGGCGATCAGGATGTTGGCATCTTCAACCTTTGGCGCCGTCGGCGCGTCCGGGCGGTTGACGTCAAGACCGGATTCCTTGATGAACGATGCGGTCACGATGAAGAAGATCAACATGATGAATACGACGTCCAACATAGGCGTCAAATTGATTTCATTTTCTTCTTCTTCGGCCTGGGCGCCCATGGCGCCGATTCCTCTGCGCATTTGCAGTACTCCTTAATGGTCCATCGTCAGAGAGTCTTCGAGCATTTCGATCTCCCTCTGCGAACGACGCGTCAATACGGTAATGAACAAGACGCCCGAAAGCGCACCCACCATGCCGGCCATCGTGGGGATCGTAGCTTGCGAAACGCCCTGCGCCATCGCGCGAACGTTGCCAGAACCCGACAGTGCCATGACCTCGAACACGTTGATCATGCCAGTCACCGTGCCCATCAAACCAAACAGCGGACATAACGCCACCAATGTTTTGATGAAACCGAGCCATTGCTCACTGGCCAGCTCGACCTCAGAAATGATCGCTTCACGGATGCGATGTGCATTCCATGAGGTACGCTCGTGGCGAGATTCCCACTTTTCCTGAGCCGCTTTGACTAACTTCGGCAGGCTGGCGTTGTAGAAAATGACGCGTTCGATGATAAACAGCCACATCAGGAAGATGACGACAGCGATGTACCACAGTACATCGCCGCCGGCTTCCATGAAGTCGCGGGTCGATAGAAATTGGTCTTCGAGCCAACGCATCGTCTACCCCTACTGGCGGTGAGCTGCTTCGGAGTGCTCGGCGATCAGGCCGGCGCTCTGCTCCTGCAGGATGCTCAACAGGCGCTTTGCGCGACCGGAGAGGATTGTGTGCAGCAACACCATCGGAATAGCAACGACCAGGCCCAATACCGTTGTCATCAACGCCTGCGAAATACCGCCGGCCATCAACTTCGGATCGCCTGCACCATACAGCGTGATAACCTGGAAAGTCTGGATCATACCGGTCACCGTTCCCAGCAGGCCGGCCAGTGGCGCGACGACAGAGATGACTTTGACGATCAGTAGGCCGCGGTTGATCTTCGGTACCTCCTTGAGGACCGCTTCGTTCAACTTCAACTCCAGCGTTTCGGTATCGACCGATTTGTTGCTGGTGTACGCCTGCAAGACTCGGCCCAACGCATTGTCGTCTTTCGGTGTGCCGATGTTTTTCAGCTGGCTTGAGACTTTCGAGTTAGCCGCAGTCAGGCTGAGCAACAGGAACAGTGCAATCGCAAGACCGATTAGGCCCAGAGCGATAATGCAGTAACCAACGACACCGCCATCACTGATGCGCTCCATCGGACCCTTGGTGTCGACCAACGTTGCCAAAACACCACCCCGAGTTGGATCCAAACCGGTGACGACGGTGTCACCCGGTGCTGCGTTGTAGACCGCTGCTGCAGCGCTTGTGTATCGTCCTTGCGGTTGCCGCGGCAATGCCTGCACCACACCGTCTTCGCCTACGTTTGGCTTGAACTCGAGAAAGCCACCTGGGCCGACCAGGCTGAAGTTACCCAGACGCACGACGTCCGCACTCTCGACATCACCCTCTGCCGTAATGACATCGGTGGTAAAACGAGCGATTTTGCCGGACTCGACCACCTCTCGCTGTAGCTCAAACCACAGCTGCTCGATTTCTTCAATTGATGCCAGATTCGTCGAACTGGCCATCTTTCCGCCCAGCTTAACCAGGAAATCTTCACGATCAGCATACTGCAGATTAGTCAGTGAGCTGCCAAATACGCTCTGTGCATCGCCCGTCGCCGTTTGCAGAACACCAAACAGCTCTTTGAGCTCACCCAGCGCTTCGTTCAACTCGGCCTCTTTCTGGGCCAACAAGACGTTATTGTCTTCGAACGTCTTCTCGAGCGCGGCGCCGCGGCGCTCCGCCGCCGTACGTTCGTTTCGAGCCGTGTTCAACAGTGTCTGTTGCTCCGACTTACGGCTATTGAACTCTGCCTCACGCCGACGCGCTTCAGCGGAATCTTGTGTTTGACCCCGCTCAATTTGGCGCAGCAAGTCGCTCAAAGACGCTGCATCCTGAGCAACGGCGGCACCGGCTAGCAACATAGAGGCTGCTGCGGCAAATAGTGTTGTTTTCATTCGTTTCATCTTAATCACCTGCCGGGCCGGATACGGGGAGCAACAGAAGTTCAGGCGCGATCTGCTTGGTTGCAACGGCAAGCCCTTTTTGGACTTCTGCGCGCAAGCTGTTGTCGATCACAGGCTGACGTGTCGACGGATCGAAGCGGCCAGTAATGCTGCCGTCATCATTCTGGAACAGCAAAGCAATCCGACCGATGCGCAAGAATTTTGCGGCGATCGTTTGACCATCTATCTCTATCACATCCTCGTAAGATTCAATGGTTCGACCGAAGTCGACCTCAATCTGGTAGGCCTCAATGGCTTTACGGAATTTCTCCGCCGTGCTGACGTCCGGGTCATCCATGATGCCTTTCAGATCCGCAACACGTTGCGTGCGCTCGGCCATCAGGAACGGCATATCGAGAGAAATGGACTGCTCAAGCCCTGCTACCATCCGGGTAATGAGCGGCAAAATCTGGCGGTTCACAACCGTTGCGTTCTGCATCGAGGTTTCGATTTCCGCCAGTTTCTGACCCTGCCGGTCCACCTGTGCCGTCAGCAGCTGGTTGTAGATGTTGAGACCGTCAATCTCTTTATTCACGGCACGATACTGATCCGTGATCGACCGCGTCTGCTCGACGATTCGATCAATCCTCTGCTGTGATTGCACCTGGCGGTTAAGCCGAGATGATTCAGCTCTCAGGACTGAATCCACGGACTGCGAAACGGACGGTGCCGAAGCCATGCATAGAGCAACCGCTGCCCCTGCTAGCGCTGCACGCCGTTTGCCGTTGACGAACAAATTCATAGGTACTCCTCGACGGTACTTATTAGTGTTGAGCAAGAATTATAAGAAGTGGTGTTGACCCGAAGTGGGACACATAACAGGAACCGACCCCAGACCAACACACAGCGATGACGCTGCGCCGGTCATTGAGCCTGACTGATCGCTTTTTGCTGATGTGCCCACGTGGCAACCCCCTAAACCTGATTGATGCGTGCCACCCCCGCGACGCACACCAACGCGCCGGCGCACGCGCCGACATTGGTCCAGAGGATAACACAGCAACGTGACGGCGCCAGTCCTTAAAATCAGGCGCCCCGATTTGCCTGCTGCGCTGCCAATTCGAGCTTGGCAATAGAGACGCGGTGCACCTCATCCGGTCCATCAGCGAGCCTGAGTGTGCGCAATCCCGCCCATGCGTAGGCCAAAGGGAAGTCCTGCGATACCCCTGCACCGCCGTGGCACTGAATAGCGCGATCGATCACACGCAGTGCCATGGTGGGTGCAACGACCTTGATCATCGCAATATGGGATCGGGCGACCTTGTTGCCTACCTTGTCCATCATATCTGCGGCCTTCAGCGTCAATAATCGGGCCTGTTCAATATCCATCCGCGATTCCGCAATCGCTTCGCGTACAACGCCTTGTTTCGACAGCGGCTGACCAAATGCCACACGCTCATCGACGCGTTTGCATAAAGCTTCAAGCGCGCGCTCTGCCATGCCAATGGTACGCATGCAGTGATGAATGCGACCGGGGCCCAATCGCCCCTGGGCGATCTCGAAGCCACGACCTTCGCCAAGCAGTAGATTACTGGCCGGAACGCGCACATCTTCGAACACCACTTCGGCGTGACCATGCGGTGCGTCGTCATAACCGAATACGGTCAATGGCCTCAAAACCGTAATTCCCGGTGTTTTCATCGGCACCAGAATCATCGACTGCTGCGCATGTCGCTGTGCGTCACGATCAGTCTTGCCCATCAGAATCAGGATTTCACAGCGCGGGTCCATTGCGCCGCTCGTCCACCATTTGCGCCCGTTGATCACATATTCATCGCCATCACGGCGGATATC
This sequence comes from Pseudomonadota bacterium, assembly GCA_039187375.1. Lineage (GTDB taxonomy): Bacteria > Pseudomonadota > Gammaproteobacteria > Steroidobacterales > Woeseiaceae > CALBPI01. The sequence continues at coordinate 4,413 of JBCCZN010000115.1, read as the reverse complement.
GCACTGCACATTAGTCGCATCCGAAGACGCGACTTCCGGTTCCGTCATCGCAAACGCTGAGCGAATCTCACCATTGAGAAGTGGCTGCAACCAGCGCGTTTTGTGTGCGTCGGTTCCATAACGCTCCAGAACTTCCATATTCCCGGTATCGGGCGCTGCGCAATTAAACACCTCCGGCGCGATCGGCGAGCGACCCATGATTTCGCACAAAGGCGCGTATTCCAGATTGGTCAACCCTGCGCCTCGGTCACTCTCGGGCAGGAACAAATTCCACAGCCCCGCCCCTTTCGCCGCGGTTTTCATCGTCTCCATGATGGGCGGAATCACCCACCGGTCGTCAGATTGCGCAAGATAATCGTGATAAACGGCCTCATTCGGATACACGTGCTCGTGCATAAATTCGGTCAGCTGTGCCTGCAAGGCCTGCACCTTGGGAGAATAATCGAAGTCCATGGGTCCCCTGTCTTGTCGTTCGCCGATCGGCTTTGAGGTCAACAACGATATCGGCAGTTGCATGGTGATGCCACCATGTTTAGAGCCATTTGCCGAACACGCTCCAGTAGCCTTAAGCTTGCCGGCCTTACCAGCAAAGGACACCAGACCAATGAAAGCAGCGCTAGTCAAGCAATACGGGGCACCCGACAGCATCGTCATTGAGGATGTACCCGAGCCGACACCGGCGCCCGGTGAGGTCAAGATTCGCCTCAAAGCCTGCGGCGTGAATTTTCCAGATGTTTTAATGGTCGCAGGCAAATATCAAATGCAGCCGGCAATGCCATTCTCGCCCGGCGCCGAGATGGCTGGCGACATTGTGGAGCTGGGCGAAGGGGTCGACTCATTAACCATAGGCACGCCGGTGTTATGCATGACCGGGTTCGGCGGCATGGCCGAGTATATTTGTGTCCCCGCGCACCTGGCGATACCGATCCCGCCAGGAATCGATTACAAGACGGCCTCCGCCGTCATGCTGACTTACGGCACCTCTTATCATGCGCTCAAGCAGCGGGCACGGTTGCAAAAGGATGAGACCTTACTCGTATTGGGCGCCGCCGGTGGTGTTGGTCTGGCAGCCTGCGAACTGGGCAACAAGATGGGTGCCCGCGTCATTGCAGCCGCCAGTTCCGAGGACAAGCTGGAGCTCGCTCGCCAACACGGTGCGCATGATCTGGTGAACTACCGCGATGATGACCTCAAAGACAGCGTGAAGGCTTTGACCGACAATCGCGGCGTCGACGTCATCTATGACCCGGTCGGTGGTGACTTGTTCGACGCCTGCCTGCGTCTGATGGCCTGGAACGGTCGATTGTTGGTAATCGGTTTTGCCAGCGGCACCATCCCCAAGGCACCGGCCAACCTGCCGCTACTCAAGGGCAGTTCAATTGTCGGCGTGTTTTGGGGGGCCTTTACTGCGAAAGAACCACAGGCCAATCAGGAGAATATCGCCGAGCTGACCGGCTGGTTCCTGGACGGCAGCCTCAAGCCGCACATTGGCCATGTTTTTAGTCTCGAGCAGACTGCAGATGCGTTAATGGTGTTAGCCGGCCGTGAGGCGATGGGCAAAGTGGTCATCGAGATTTGACAGGCGGTGCGGGTTTAACCATTATCCGACGTTATGGAAATCGTGAACGCACGTCGATTGCTAGTCGCGCTACTACTCCTTACAGGGGTAGGCGGGCTGCGTGCGTGCGGGCGTAGCTAACCACAACGCCAGCGACCCGAAAGCCAAACCCCGCGCCGACCTCGCCGCGGGGTTTTTTGTATGTGTGCAATGTTAAAGAGACAAATCGATGAAAATTTACAATGAGGCCGATGTAGACCACGCCATTTTGAAAGGTCAACGCGTTGTGGTGATCGGCTATGGCAGCCAGGGGCGTGCGCATGCCTGCAATCTCAAGGACAGCGGTCATGATGTGGTTGTGGGTTTGCGTGAAGGCGGCGCAAGCTGGGCGAAAGCCGAAGCCGATGGCCATGTTGTGCAGGCGCCTGCCGATGCCGTCAAGGGTGCGGCACTGGTTGCAATCCTGACCCCGGACATCGGCCAGGCCGCCTTATACGAGTCCATCGAATCGAACCTTGCCAGCGGCGCTGCATTGTTGTTCGCACATGGTTTTAATATTCACTTCGGACAAATAAAGCCTCGCGAAGACCTGGACGTCATCATGATCGCGCCCAAAGGCCCAGGTGGACTGGTGCGGCGCCAATATCAGGAAGGTCGTGGTGTGCCCTGTCTGGTTGCGATTGCGCAGGACGGCACCGGACAGGCGCTTAAAGCTGCACTGGCTTATGCCGATGGACTCGGCGGCACCCGTGCAGGCGTACTCGAAACCACCTTCGCCGAAGAAACCGAAACCGACCTGTTTGGCGAACAAGCCGTTTTGTGTGGCGGTGCGACCGAGCTGGTTGTACGTGGCTTTGAAACCCTGGTCGAAGCGGGTTATCAGCCGGAGGTGGCCTATTACGAGTGCATGCACGAACTCAAACTGATTGTCGATCTGCTGCATGAAGGCGGGCTCGCGAAAATGCACGAGTTCATCAGCGAAACGGCCCAGTGGGGGGATTTCGTCAGCGGCCCGCGTGTCGTGGATGCGGGTGCTAAAGAGCGCATGCGCGAGGTGTTGGCCGATATCCAGAGCGGTAAATTCGCCCGCGACTGGATTGCCGAGAACGAAAATGGCAAACCGGAATACCAGCGCATCATGCAGGCGGACCTGGACCACCCGATCGAAAAGGTTGGCGCCGAGCTTCGCAGCCGCATGCCCTGGCTCGAACAGGGTTAATCAAAACGACCATTATTCGTAAGCAGTGCCGACAATGGAGCACGCCGATGACAACAACAAACCCAGATCACGTCAGAATCTTTGACACCACGCTGCGAGACGGCGAACAGGCGCCGGGTTGCAGCATGACGCTAAAAGAGAAGCTACGCATTGCGCGAGCACTCGATCAACTACATGTTGATGTGATTGAAGCGGGTTTTGCGGCGGCATCTCCGGGCGATGCGCAGTCAGTTCGTGCGGTGGCGCAGGCTGTCGAACATGCCAGCGTAGCCAGTCTGGCGCGTTGCAATCCGGCGGATATTGAGCAGGCAGCCAAAGCGCTGGAGGTCTCACGCCATCCGCGTATCCATGTGTTTGTCGCAACCAGTGAAATTCACCGCAAGCACAAACTGAATATGGCCCGCGAGGAAATCCTAAAAACCGCAGTCGGTGCCATTCAAATGGCGCGGGAACACTGTGAGGATATCGAGTTTTCGCCGGAAGATGCCTCGCGGACGGAGCCGGAGTTTTTGACCGAAATCGTCACTGCTGCGATTGAAGCTGGAGCCTCGACCATCAATATCCCCGATACAGTCGGTTATACGGTACCGCAGGAGTTTGAGGCACTATTTCGGCATTTGTGCAATAGCGTGCCGAACATCGAACAGGCGATTCTCTCCGTCCACTGCCATGACGATCTGGGCATGGCGGTCGCCAATAGTCTGGCGGCGGTGGTGGGTGGTGCGCGTCAGGTGGAATGCACGATTAACGGTATTGGCGAGCGTGCAGGCAACTGCTCGCTGGAAGAAATCGTCATGGCGTTGGATACGCGTAGGGAGTGGTTCGGTGCGGGCACACGGATCGACACCACGCGACTGTATCCGACTGCCCGCCTCGTCTCCTCGATCACCGGCATGCCAATCCCGCGCAACAAGGCAATCGTCGGCGACAATGCCTTCGCACACGAAGCCGGCATTCACCAGCACGGGATGCTCAAGCATGCCTCGACCTATGAAATCATGCAGCCCGAGCGTGTTGGCCTCAGCCGCTCCAATCTGGTGCTCGGCAAGCACAGCGGTCGGCATGCGTTTCGTGATCGAATTGTCGAACTGGGCTTTGAAATCGACGACTTCGCTCTGAACGCCGCATTTGATCGGTTCAAGGAACTGGCGGACAAAAAGAAGGACATTTACGACAGCGATATTGAAGCCTTGTTGATGAGCGATGCCGCTACGGCCGAAGGACCGTGGTCAATGTTGAATCTCACGGTGACCAGTAGTTCCAGCGCACACGCGACAGCGACGATTGAAATGCGTCATCAGCAGGATGACATTGTGGTCGAGGCAGCGGTCGGCAGTGGTCCGGTTGAGGCGGCCTGCACGGCTATCGAGCGCATCACCGGTATCACACTGGATTTGCAACACTACGATGTGCGCGGCGTCAGTATTGGTGAAGATGCGCAGGGTGAGGTGACGATTACTGTGGGCCATGGCAAGGGCAGCTACCGCGGCCATGGCATCAGCACGGACATCGTTGAGGCGAGCGCGCGTGCGTGGCTGGATGTCACCAACCGAATTCTGCGACGACGTCAACGCGGCATCGAAGATGATCAGCAGCCGCAACAGCGCGCGACGGTTTAGTTGTGGCGATGGCGGCG
>JBCCZN010000114.1:0-8874 GCA_039187375.1 Pseudomonadota bacterium | reverse complement strand
GGCAAACCGGATCGTGTGTTACTGACACAAGCAAAGGCTGACAATTGAATACACCTGACTTGCGTGACTACCTGAGCTTTGCCGAGGGCAAAGGCAAGAGTGCCTGGCTGTCGATCGATAAGCCCATCTCCGCCCGCTGGGAGACAACTGCCGTGGTCGAAGGGATGGCACGCAAGTTGCGAAGCCCGGTGATTCGCTTCAATCAGGTCGATGACTGTGACTACTCCATGGTGACCAATATTTGTGCGTCGCTGGATCGGGTGGCCAAAAGTGTCGGGCTGAGTGTCGATGAACTGAATCAGCGCTTTGTTACAGCGCATCAAGCCGGCCTGAATGCCGAAACGGTTGATGCAGAGGCAGCACCGGTCTGTGCCAATCAACATGCGCGTGGTGCGTTTTCGTTGTTTGACTTTCCGCATCTGATTTATACCGAAACGCAAAGCGCACCGTATATCACTTCCGCGATTGTCATCGGCCGGGACCCGGACTCCGGCGCGCACAATTTTTCGTTCCATCGGCTGATGATGATCGACGATCATCGCGCGGCAATCTACATGACGCCAGGGGGCCATCTGGATCAGATATGGCGCAAGTACAGCACCACAGGCCAACCTGCCCCGATCGCCGCCGCCATCGGTACCCACCCATTGTGGTGTTACGCCGCGTTGATTGCTGGTGCGTTAGAAGACGAAGACTATACGACGACGTCCGGCGTGCTGGGCGCATCGTTGCCGGTCGTGGCCAGCAGTGTCGATCCTGAGCTACTGGTACCCGCGCAAGCCGAATTGGTGCTCGAGGGATTCATCGAACCCGAAGCCACTGCTCCAGAAGGACCGTTCGGAGAATTTCTTGGTTACGTCGCCGATGTTGCCGATCGACCAATCGTCCGTTTCGAAACCCTGCGACATCGTAACGAGCCGATCTATCAGGATATTGTTGCTGGCCAAGTCGAGCACCTGACAATGTCCAGCATCAGTTTGCGGGCAAGGCTTCAACGTGATTATTTTGAAGCGCATCCCGAAGTGCTTGAGTTCTGGCTTCCGGCACCGATGACCATTTTTTTCAAGGTAGATAGCGAGCACCATCCTGACTTTGATGCACTCGCACTGATGCAAAGCTTGTTGCAAAACGAAGCGTATCTGAAGCAGGCGTATTGCTTCGATGCCGATATCGATCTGCGCAAACAAGCCAGCGTGCAGAGCGCGATCGCCTGCTTTGCCCAACCCGCTGCCGATATCACTGTGTTTGACAACCTCGGTGGTAACGGTGTCGATCCATCGGAGAGCGATGGCCGTACCTCCAAATTAATGATCGACGCGCGCGCTAAAGCGTCGGTCACGCGCAGCACCCTGCCGACTGAGTTCGTCGACGCGTTTGATTTGAATGCTTTTATTCGCTAGTTCGCCGTGCGTCCGCCATCGACATTAAACATCTGGCCGGTGATCGAACGACTTTCATCACTGACCAAATAGTTGACAAGTGATGCCACATCTTCTGGCGTCACCAAGCGGCCTGTCGGCGTCTCTCCAATCAGATCCTGCTCATGCTGAGCCAGCGTGACACCCTTGATTTTTGCTCGAGCACTTTGCGTCTGCTCAAACAACTGAGTCTTAACGAAACCAGGCTGTACCGCATTAACAGTGATACCAGTACCTGCGATTTCGAGCGCCAGTGACCGGACCAAACCGGTTACAGCCGCTTTCGACGCAGCATAAATAGCATTGTAGGGTGCCCCCACTTCAGCTGATATCGAACCAATATGCACAATCCGGCCCTGACGAGCGCGAATCATGGGTCGCATCACAGCACGACTGATCGCAAACGCGCCCAGAGTATTGACGTCGATCACACGACGCCACTCTTCCGGCTTGCCGATCAACACGGGTGCGATGTAGCTAACGCCGGCGCAATTGACACAAGCGCTTAGGGTCCCATGGCGGGCAACAACCTCTTTGACTGCCTGGTCGCAGCGCGCAGGGTCTGTGACATCCATTTCAATGGAGTCTGCCTTACCGCCTGCTGCCTGCAACGACTGGGCAATGGCGACTGCGCGCTCTGCATCGATCGAGGCGACGACAACCCGATGACCTGCCTGTGACAGGCGAGTACAAATCGCTGCTCCGATATCGCCAGTACCACCGACGACCAATACCACACCGGCATCTATCCCCATGGACTAATCCTGATGTCATCAGGCTGGTCGGTCCAACCGCCTTCTTCGTTAATCCAGTGCTTACGAATCGTTAACTCACCGTCACGATGCGTCGCAAACAAATTCGTCAACCAGTTGGCATCATCACGCTGTGGAAAATCCGAACGGTAGTGCGCACCGCGAGACTCTTTGCGAGCGAGCGCAGTCTCAGTAATGACCTCGGCCACATCCAACAGATTGCGCTGCTCGTAGGCCAACGCATAATCCAGTGGTTCCCCGATACCCAGATCGCGCTGCAGTCGTTCACGGTCCTGCGCGATATAAGCACGTGCTGCCAATAACATCGTCTCGTCCTTTTCAACCGTCAACAACTCCCACATACGTTGCTGCAGTTGTGAGCGCATGGTTTGAATGGACAGCGACCCTTTGGCCTGCTTGAAACCTTGCAGATGATCAAAGTGCGCCATCGCATCGTCATCCGTGATAGTCGCCACGGTTTTGCCAGCGCATTGCTCTCCGGCAAACCGTCCAGCGCGCCAACCGAATACCTGCGAGCCGCCAAGCATGGTGCCACCAAGGCGATCTGCACCCTGCCAGCCACCCGCTTCACCGACCGCAAATAAACCGGGCAACGTCGACTCGGCCCGAGCGTCAATCCGAATGCCACCGTTACTGGAATGATGGTGAATTTGCACTTGCACCAGATCATTCTTGATATCGATACCATTGTCGTTCATGAAATTTTCAAACAACTCATGCTTGAAACCGCGCGTTGCCTGCGACAAATCCAGATAGACCGCATCGTTTTCCGTTCCACGACCGGCGAGCACCTCGGCTTTAATCGCACGATCGATGTGCAAGCTGGCATCGCGACAACTGACCGGCCAGTGCGCCGCTTTCAGCTCACAGCCTTCTGCCATGGCGTCGGCGTTGGGATAATAGTCCTGCAGAAACGCCTTGCCGTGACTATTGAGCAATCGATACGGCTCTTCCATTTCGTACAGCATGACAATCGCCTGCTGTGGCCAGGTCGTCGCTAGACCCTGTTGCATAAACTCCATGTTGAACAGGTCGGCGCCGGCGCGGGCTGCCATCGCGTAACCGTCGCCGGTATTACCGGGCGGATTAAAGCTGTACTTGAATAATTGCCCGACCCCACCAGTTGCAATAATCACGGCGTTTGCTTCCACAACAAATGGCTCGCCCTGATCATCGACGCCAACAGCGCCGATACAGCGGCCACCATCCACGACCAGATCTGTCAGGTTTGCGTGCTCCAAAACTTGCGTGTTGGTGCCTTCAATCACCGCCTTTTGTACAGCGACAATACGATTGGTCTTGAGGTCCGACTTGTGGCCCTCCATCGTCGCGAGCATCTTGCTTTGAAAACGCATGCCCATCGACTGCAATCGCTTGACTGCCTCCGACACCTCGTCAACGAAAATCTGACACAACTGCGGATCCGCCATGCCCAGACCAGATTGCAACATATCTGCGTGCACCAGCTCAGGCGGATTGAAGAACCCGCCCTTGGGACCAACAGTACGGATCGTCCAAAAATCACCAATCGGATTTGAGGTCGCACCAGCACCGCGGACACCTGGAATTCCGAAACGACCCTTTACTGCGAGCATCGTTCGTGCTCCAGCATCATGGGCCGCGATAGTCGCAGCCGTTGCGGCGCCGCCGCCGCCGACCACTAAGACATCCGTGCTGTACCGGGTCAACGACATGATCAGGCAACCGCCGTTACAATCGCCGCGTATTGATGCGGGAACATCGGTGCCAGTGCATCCAGTTGAGGCCAAACTTCAGCCTCTTTAAAACCAGCTTCGTCAAACACGCGCAACCAGTTCTGCGGCGCGAGATAGCAATGAACTGGTCGGTAATCATCATTTCGAATCGCTGCCGTGCGGTGATAGACCGACAGATTCAATGCAAGCTCACGCGGCGCCATATCGCGTTCCGTTAAACGAATTCGCTCTGCAAACAACACGCGCCCGCCCGGTTTCAGTGTCGCCTTACAACTCTTCAAAAACGCAAGGATGTCCTTGGCGACGTGTGCCGCATTGACGGCGTAAATCAGATCAAAACTGCCTTGTGGCACTTTTTGTTCCGCCAGTGGTTTGTTCAGATCCGCGAAACGCCAGTCGGTGCTGACATCCGGATAGTCTGCGCGAATCTCTTTGCGCGTGGTCATGATGAACTTCTGACTGATATCGGTGAAGTGAAAGTGTTCGATTCGATCTAGTTCATTTTTCCCGCCCAGCAACTGGAACAGATTGCGAATACCGTTGCCGGTACCGCCACCAATCTCAAGAATACGACCTTTGGGCATCAACAAGTCAATTGCCTTGGCACCCATAATGCCGTGCACATTTTGTAATGGGTCGGTGTTGGTGGCACGAAACCACAACTCCTGATGCTCCGACTCCCGGCCAGACAGAATTTTGTCCATGAAATCCGGATCGTCCTTCAACGAGGTCTCGAACATATCTTCGCCAAATTGTAGAAACTCCAGTGGCGCGACGTACTCATCCCCTAGTGCTTGCATATCGTTGCGGATCGGTGCCAACGCTCGCGGTGCATTGGGTAGTGGCGCCGTGCAGGCGAACAAGACCTGCCCGCCATCGACACTACGCCGAATACTGTCAGTCTTGGCGCTCAAACGATCGAGCATTGCTTCGAGCGTGATGTAAGCAGACTCGGTGTAGTCGAGCTCTGCGGCGAGCGCCTGTGGCGTCTTGGCACTGGCAAGTCGAGTCTCAAACTGGAGTTTATTGGCCAGCGACAACAGGTGAACGTCCAGTGCCTCCTGCATTAACGTCGCAGCCTCAATCATCTGTGGCGTAAACAACTCACGCTGACACCATTGCGTGAAAACTGTTTTCGAATTCGCTGTAGCCGTCATGGCACCCTTACTCCCATACCTGCGAGCCGTCGACCCGCTTATCATTATTCAGATATTATCCACTTCAAAATCGCATCCGCTGTCGCATCCGGCGCATCGAACTGGATGCCATGTTCACCCGGCACCGAGACGATCTGCTTGCGTCCGCGCCGCAATGCGGCGAAAGCGCGTCGGTGCTTTTCGTTATCGGATAAACGGTCCTCGTCTGCCAACACAACTAATTTGTCATAATCCAGCTTAGCCAGTCGAGGTGCCAACAAGCGGTTCATATCGATCAGTGCCTGGTTGAAGCGCGGCGATACCATTCGCGTGCGCAGCGGATCAGGCTCGATGTATTGTTCATAGGCAGGCCCGCGGGTAAATCGATCAATCGGCACATTTGGCACACAGATCGCCTCCCCACTTGAATTTGCGACCAGTGTCGCACCGGCTATATCCGCCGCCGGAAAGATTGATGGCGCCAGCAGCAATAGTGACGCTGCATCAGGGGTAATGGCCTCAGCAACATTGCAGGCGTAGGTCGCACCCCAGCAAAAACCGCCGAAGTGCCACGGCCTTGAACTGATCAATGCACCAATCAAACTCTGTGCATCTTCGATCAAACTATTGGTGCACGGGATATCACCTGGCGCATCGCGATTCAGGGCGACACCACGTCGATCCGGACACAACACGCGCAGTCCATTGGACGCCAGCCGCCGTGCAATCGGTGCAAGCCACTCCGAGTGGCTGACCACACCGTGAAACAACAGCACATCGGCGTGCGGCTCTGCATCGGGCGCGTACACACGTACATGCAGCGGATACGCTGCGGCGCCGGGCACGATGATGACGTCCTGATGGATCATCTTATGCGTCGTTGTCGAAAAAACTCACCCGGAACGGCTGGTCATCGGCAAGCTCACCACGCCTGCGCGGACTGATGCGAACAAAGTAGCTGGTGCGTGCCATTTCTCGCATACCCAGCGCGATCGCCATGCTCATTCGTGGCTGCTCATGCGAATTGAATTTGATCTCCAATACGCGCCCACGACGCAATTGCATTTGACCCAATTGCGCTATAGCAGCGCGCAGTGCATCGACAGAGACGGACAGATGATCGACCACGCGTACCACACCATCCTGTCTACCGGTCTCGTAGGCGAGATAAGCTGCCGGCTCGCCATCGGCGTCTACAACCGCGACCAATTCAAACGGTTGACGTGGCACCGTCTGCAAGCGCCAGCGCACGGTTCTCGCATTGCGAACACCCATGGCCGCGCCGGTCTCCGATACTCGCCGCCACAGTGAATCCAGAAACGCATCATCCACAGCGTGATGTGAAAAACCACCCAACGCACGGCCCAATCTCATGCCGATGATTGGACGTACGATGAGGTTGACCAACGGCCCCAGCACCGAGGACAAACCGGCCAGGCCGATTTTTTTGGCGAGTGTTCTACCCACATCCAGTGGTAACTTGAACTGCACCGTTTCACCGGTCAGTTTCTGGCCACCGAATACGCGCACGGTGCTGGACAGTGCATTGGGAAAACCGTAAGTCAGGTCAAACTCCTGCTCTGCCAGCTCCAAAAATCGCTTCTGAAAGTAGATTGCTGGTCCCAGGCTTCGGTGTGCGGGTTCCACCGCGAAATCGCCAAATACGACGCCACTGACCGGTTCGCCCTGCTTAATGAACTGGCGCAAACCAATGCATAAGACGCCAACCCGGCGGTTGTCTTCGACGGTTTCGAGGAACATGACGCGCCCCTGCTCCGCCGGGGTGTTGATGTAGAAGCGCTGAAGCTTCGCAATCCCCGGTGGTTTATCTCCGGGCAGCAGTTGCCACAGTCTTAAAATGTCGTCCTGATCTGCTTGTAAATCACCGACAACCACCCGGTAGCGATCGCTAACCTTGGTCTTCTTCACCGGCTGATTCGCTGTCTCGTTACGCCCGGACATGTTAATCGCGGTCTTTGTTCAGACCCTGCCAGGGTGCATACAAGTCGTTGTCTTGCCCCGCGAGTGCCAATACACGCCCGACCGTTTCTCGCACCATCGTCTCAATATCTGGTGGTGCGCTGTATAACGCCGGCAACGGCGGATAGACAATCCCACCCATTTCGGTGACGCTGCTCATGTTACGCAAATGGGCAAGGTTCAATGGGGTTTCGCGTGCCATCAGAATCAGCCGGCGCCGTTCTTTCAACATGACATCCGCTGCGCGCGTGATCAGTGAATTACCAATACCATTTGCGATGCAGCCTAGAGTCTTCATCGAACACGGTGCAATGATCATCGCCTTTGAAGGGTACGAACCGCTCGCAATCGAGGCACCGATATTGCTATCGGCATGCACCTCGTCAGCCAGTGCTTCGACATCACTGCGTTTCATCTTCAACTCAGCGGCGATGGTCAGAAATCCGGACGCTGACACGACAAGATGGGTTTCCACATCCGCCATGGCCTGCGTCTGCCGCAACATCTCAATACCGTATGCCGCGCCGGATGCGCCACTAATGGCAATGATGAGCTTGTGTTTGCGGGTTTGTGACATAGAGCAACTCTATCGCGTCTAGCTATACATAAGGTTGCGGTGTGTCACCTTATGGCATTTTGTTAATTGATTTTATGTCGACACAGCGACTATTTTGATCCTATGACGCTGGATTTTATACAGGACAGGCCCATGGGCGAGCCCGGATTCTTCAAACAACTCGGCTTGGTATTGCTCATCGCAGCACTCACCGCGTGTAGCAGCTCCAGCGACAATACGCCGCCGCCGGATCAGCCGCAATCAACAGTCCCTGATGTATCAGGTCAGTCGCAGTCCGATGCGGAGCAAGCGATCTCCAGCGCGACCCTGCTCGTTGGAACCATCACCAGCGAGGCGAGCGACAGCGTTCCGGCCGGCAGCGTCATTCGCACGCAGCCCGCAGCCGGTATTAGCGTCGCCCAGAATTCTTCGGTCAATATTATTTTGTCCAGTGGTCCTGCGAACGTGCCGGTACCGACAACTGCGGGCGGCAGCCAGGCGGATGCCGAAGCGGCGATCGTGGCAGCAGGATTTGTGGTGGGCAGCGTGGATACCGAAGCCAGCGACTCAGTGCCGGCCGGCCAGGTGATCCGAACCGTACCCGCAGCGGGCACCGAGGTTGCGCGAGGCGCATCCATCGATCTAGTCGTATCGTCCGGGCCAGCCAATATCATGGTGCCCGATGTCACCAACCTGACGCAAATGGCGGCAGAGACGGCCATCGGCAATGCTGGCCTTGTCACAGGCCTCATTTCGACCAGTCCCAGCGATCTCGTGCCCGTCGGCAACATTATCAGCCAGAATCCAGTTAGCGGCACCATGGTTAGCGCCGGGACTACCGTGAATCTGACAGTCTCACTCGGACCGGCCAACATCTCGGTGCCAAACGTCGTCGGACTCGCTCAGGCACAGGCCGAGATGGACATCACTGGCGCAGGACTGGTTGTTGGATCGGTGACATTGCAAGCCGATGTGAACGTGGCACCGGGCAATGTGATCAGCCAAAGCCCGGATGCCATGACACTCGCCGCCGCCGCAACGCCGGTCGATCTGGTTGTCTCGGCAGGGCCGGATGCTGTACCAGTACCCGATATTGTCGGGCTCACCGAAACCGAAGCAAACCCGGTTGTCGTTAACGCGGGACTGGCTATTGGCAACGTGACGGTTGAATTCAGCACCACCATTGATCGCGGCGACGTGATTAGTCAGTCCTTGCAACCCGGTGCGCTGGTATTACCTGACACGCCTCTGGATTTCGTCGTATCGGCCGGCCCGCCGGTCAACGTTCCAAATGTC
>JBCCZN010000113.1:0-8894 GCA_039187375.1 Pseudomonadota bacterium | reverse complement strand
TCCGGCGTGGTTGACCGGCTTGCGCGACAACATCATGTTTGATGCGCCGGCGCTGCGCTTCGAGTATGAATCGATGACCACACCGGCAACGGTGTTTGATTACGACCTGACGACACATGAGCGCACTGAGGTCTGGCAGGACACAGTGCTGGGCGATTTCGATCCGTCTAATTACGAGATGCGCCAGCATCATGTCACGGCACGCGATGGCACTCGCGTGCCGGTGTCGATCGTGGCGCGCCGTGACCGTGCACCGGATCACAAGCGGCCATTGCTACTCTATGGTTACGGTGCCTATGGCATCACAATCGATCCAAACTTTTCACTGACGCGCCTGAGCCTGCTGGATCGGGGATTCGCGATGGCGATTGCGCATGTGCGCGGCGGTGAATATCTCGGGCGCGAATGGTACGAGCAGGGTCGACAGCGCAACAAGTACAACAGTTTTAATGATTTCATTGATGTGGCCACCTGGTTGCGCGATCAACAGCTGTGCGCACCCGATGCGTTGTACGCGATGGGGGGGAGCGCTGGCGGGCTGTTAATGGGTGTCGTCATCAACGACGCGCCGGAGTTATTCGCAGGCGTTGTCGCCAAGGTGCCATTCGTCGATGTGGTCACCACCATGCTCGATGATCAGTTACCACTAACGACTGGCGAGTATGACGAGTGGGGTGATCCGAACAATGCGGACACCTATCACTTTCTGTTGCGCTATTCGCCGTACGACAATATCCGCGAGCAGCGCTATCCCAATTTGTTGATCACCGCGGGATTGCACGATTCACAGGTGCAGTATTTTGAGCCGGCAAAATGGGTGGCGAGATTGCGCGAGCGCTCGACTGGTGATGCGCTGTTGATGTTGAAGACGGAAATGGATGCCGGGCACAGTGGTGCATCCGGACGCTTTGAATCGCTGCACGAAATCGCGCGCGAATATGCCTTCCTGATCGGTTTGGCGGATGAGGCGGGCGCCTTGCCACCGGGAATGGGCGTTTAGATCAGCGACTTCGCTGGCAGGCTACCACGGTCATTGCGCGTGCGACGCTGCATGCGGCCGTGCAGTGCCCATCGCCGCTTCTCCAGTCGCTCCACACGCACGCTGTCGCTGACCGATTTGGTCAGGCTGGAGCGATAGCGAATAAAATCCCGATACGCTTCGATGACGTGATGCAGCTCCATCAATAACAGCTCAATGATGATCGCGTCATCGAGCAGGCCGAGTGCCGGCACATCGTCCGGAATCAGGTCATCGGGGTCACAAAAATAGACGAGGGCGGCCAGTATTTTTTCGCGCTGGCGCTTGGGCAGTGCCCAGTCGGTGTCTTCGAGCATGTCGGTCATTGCGGCCAGCTTGGGCACGCGTTCACGCACAAAATCGGGCGCCGAGCGCGTATCGAACTGATCGAGCATCGTGCGTGCTGCCTCAATGATGTCTTGTTCATCGGCGCAGCGAATGGTATCGCGCGCCGCCTGCATCGCTTTGCGCAGTTCGCGGATATCTTTGTTGCTGATCTTGATTTTGACAATGATGGTCATCGCAGTACCTTGCACGATCTGTGTCTGCCACGCGAAGGCTACGGTGCAAGCGCATGACGGTCAAACCGCACACCGGTACACTTGGCCTATGTTGAGGATAATTTCGATCCTGTTAGTCGGATTGGGCGGGGTATTGCCGGCCAGCGCCGAGGTGTTTTTGCTGCCCGATGATCGCTCTGATGTCATCGGTGCGATCGTCGAGGTGCCCGCGCGCGCCGAGGAGACGTTTGTCGAAATCGCGCGCCGCCATGGCCTTGGCTACAACGATTTGTTGCGTGCCAACCCGAAGGTTGATCCGTGGTTGCCCGGTGAGGGCACACCGGTCAGATTGCCGACGATGTTCATACTGCCGCCGGGTCCTCGTAGTGGCGTGGTGCTGAACCTGCCCGAGTACCGGCTGTATTACTATCCGCCAGCGGGCAAGGATGGCGTGCGCCGTGTGCATACCTATCCGATCAGCATCGGTCGCATGGATTGGGAAACACCGCTAGGTCGCACAACAGTGATCGCCAAGGCCGTCAAGCCCAGCTGGTATCCGCCGGCATCAATTCGCAAGGAGCATGCGGATGCGGGCGATCCGTTGCCCGGTGTGGTCCCGCCGGGGCCGGACAATCCGCTGGGAGAGTACGCAATGCGCTTGGGCCTGCCAGGCTACTTGATCCACGGCACCAATCGACCTGCGGGTGTGGGTATGCGCGTCACCCACGGCTGCATCCGGATGTTCCCGGAGGATATCGAGGTGTTGTTTGGCAATTTACCGGTCGGCACACCGGTGCGCATCATCAATGAGCCGGTCAAAGCCGGCTGGCTCAATGGTCAGCTGTACGTCGAGGCCCATGTGCCACTGGCAGGGCCCGAGGATGCGCAAGACGCACCCACCGAAGCGGCGCAAGACGATGGCGAGACGAATGATGATGGACAAGCCTTCGTTGAGGATGCGATTGCTGCGGCGACCGACGAGCTGGTCGATGGGGATGTCGATCTGACCGCGATGACGCGGGCTTTTGTGGCGGCCACCCGCGAGCGCACCGCGCTGGCAAACTGGAAACGCATGGAGTGGGTGGTCAGCGAAGGTCTGGGTCTGCCGATTCAGGTCGGCGAAGAAAGACCGGCCGAGACGGTGGTACGCGTCGGGCGCTAAATCGCCAGTTAGCTGTGTGTCGCCAGCGGGCCGAAGAACCCGATCACCGTTCTGATACGGCCGTCGGTATCGATTTCGGTGACATCAAATCCGGCCAAAGCCAGTTTGCCGCCATGATGGATGGCCCAGTGATAGCGGTGGAAACCGTGCTGTGAATCGATGGCGCTGGCACGTGAATAGACCGCACCGGGCAGTCGGGCTTTGACCTCGTGGACATTCTGTTCGAATGCATCGATGCCGGTCAGATCGATGGACGGATCCACGAAGCGAATGTGCGGGTGCAGCGCCTGATCCAGATGCCCGCGAACGGCGTTGGCATCAGGTTCGTTCCAGGCGGCAAGCATCTGGTCGAGTGCGATGGGGTGATCAGTCATAATCGTTACGGTAACAAAAAACGCCGCCCGGCAAGCCGTGGCGGCGTTTTTCGTGATGCTCCTAAGAGCATCGGGTCATTACGAAGTGATTACTTCGACATGCCCCGCTGGAACATTCTTTCCAGACGCTCCGTGTTTGCGTCGCAGCAAGACTGAGCTGAGTTAGCCGCGTTCAGAGCCTGTGCAGCGGTGCTGCTGGCGCTGGAAGCCTGCTGGCTGGCGCGGTCTGCAGCAGCACGAGCCGCTTCAGCAGCGCTTTTGGCTGCAGCAGCGTCACTGGCTGCCTGGTTGGCAGTAGCGCGAATTTAATCAATGGCTGCGGTGTTGGCACAACCTGAAGCGACGCCGAGTACCAGTGCAGCTGCACTGATTTTCAGAACGTTTTTGATCATTTCAAAAAACCCCATTTTTTCGTACGAAGACGGCACCGAAGTGCCTGTATTACTTAAGGTAGTCACCCAAAGCTGGGGCAATAATGCCAGAAATGCTGTTGTTCGTTAAGGGTTTTGGCGTCGCGTTCTGACGACAAAACCGCAGGGGCTTGCGCCGACGTAAGACCTGTATATAATTCCAGTCACTGGTCTTTTATACAGGTACCAAGATGAACGAGCTGACACCGCGCCAATCGCAAATTCTGAGTCTCATACAAGATTTCATCAATGAAACCGGCATGCCGCCAACGCGGGCAGAGATTGCGCGGGAACTGGGCTTCAAGTCGCCTAACGCAGCCGAAGAGCATCTGCGTGCCCTGCAACGCAAGGGTGTAATCGAGCTGATTCCCGGCACCTCGCGTGGCATCCAGCTGAAGGATTCGCTGCGAGATCAGATTGGTTTGCCGTTGGTCGGGCGTGTGGCAGCGGGTCATCCGATTCTGGCTGAGCAGAACATCGAGGCACATTACCGTGTCGATCCGGCGTTTTTCAGCCCCAAGCCGCATTATCTGTTGCGTGTGCACGGCATGAGCATGAAAGACATCGGCATCATGGATGGCGATCTGGTCGCGGTACACCGCACACCGGAGGTACGCAGTCGCCAGGTGGTCGTGGCGCGTTTGGAAGACGAGGTCACCGTCAAGCGTTATCGACAGGAGGGCAGTCTGGTCTGGTTGCTGCCTGAAAACGAAGAATTCGAACCGATTGAAGTCGATCTGAAAGAACAATCCCTCGTCATCGAGGGCGTCGTGGTGGGCGTTATCCGCGATGGTGTGCATGTCCACTGACGACCATCGTCGCGGCGTCGATCAGATTGATCCCGGCTCGGGTGAGCCGGTTTTTTTTTCTCCGGATGTTTGGCGCGGCAATGAACTGAGTGCGGCCGGTGGCCCGGTTTGCGACACCGGTTACCCGGCGCTGAACGCACTGCTGCCCGGTGGTGGCTGGCCCGTCACGCAATTGCTGGAGTGTTTGACCGAGCACGATGGTGTCGGTGAGTTGCGCATGTTGTTGCCGGCTTTGGCGCGACTGGCCCAACAGCAGGTCGGTTGGATCGTCTGGATCGCACCGCCTTATTTACCCAACGCACCTGCGCTGTTGCAGTGGGGGTTGGCGCCCGAGCGCATGCTGGTGATCCATCCGCGTTGCCCAGCGGATGCTGCCTGGGCAGCCGAACAGGCGCTGACTGCGGGCACCTGTATTGCGGTGCTGTTATGGGCCGATACGCTGGCGCGTGGTCGTGCCGTGGTGCCGGCCATGCGTGATTTGGACAAGCACCCTTCGAATGAGCGCACAGTGTCTATGCCCAAGCTGACGCGGCGCTTACAGGTGTTGGCCAATAAACACCAATGCTGGCCCGTCTTGATGCGGCATGCGGCCGCACGCAAACAACCCTCGGCAGCGCCGATTCGTGTCTGGCTGTCGGCTTCCGATCAGCAGCGCGATCTGCACTTGCTCAAGGTGCGCGGTGGTCGACCCGGTGTGATCAGGGATTTTGATGCCGGTATCGATCAGGGTGCAGTTATTAATCTGCCGAACAGCACCGAGTCGGGTTAGTGAGCGCCAATGTCTCGTCGCGCCCGTACGTTGCCCTATCCGGATTTATTTGCCGGACTTGCTGAGCCCTCGACACCGGCTGATACGGTGCGACCCGAGGCGGTGCCAGTCTCTGCGCCGTCTGCAACGATACCGCCAGTTGTTGCAGCCAGTGCGCGAGAGCCTGTTTGGGTGTGCCTTTACTTCCCGGCTATATCGCTGCAGGCCTGCAAGTCACAGTGCGACACCGATACGCCGACGGTGGTGGTTCATGACGATGCACAGCGCGCCATAGTTGCGGTCAATCGTGCAGCACACCGACAGGGTGTATTTCCAGGTCATACCCTCAAGCACGCCTTGGCGTTGTGTGCGGGTTTGCGCAGTGTGCCGCGCGATATTCCGGCAGAGCATCAGGCGCTACAACAGGCGGCGGATCAGTTATTGGCGTTTACCAGCAGTGTATCGCTGAGTTTACCGCAATCATTGTTGCTCGAGGTCTCTGGCAGTTTACGGTTGTTTGCGGGGATCGATGCATTGTTGGAGCGCATATCAACACAGCTGCGCAGTGCCGGTCATCACGTGCGTCACAGCGTGGCACCGACACCGCTGGCGGCGCAGTGGCTGGCCGGGTCGGGCTTGTCACTATTGCCGCAGCAGGTGGTTGCGCATGGCCGCCACTTGAATGGCTTGCAGCGTGTGTTGAATCAGCTGGATTTGAGCGTCACGCAATGGCCAGAGAACACTCAGGCGGCATTGCGGGCGATGGGAGTGAATACACTCGGTGATTGTCGGCGTTTGCCGCGTGATGGTTTGAGCCGACGCTTTGGCGTGGGTGTATTGCAGACGCTGGGTCAGGCCTATGGTGAGTTGCCAGATCTGCGTTCGTTCATCGCACCACCAGAGCATTTTGAACAGGTATTGCAGCTGGATGCCGAGATCGATGCGGCGCCGCAGCTCGAACAGGCCTGCATGGTGTTGCTGGCGCAGTTGGAGCAATTTTTGCGCGAGCGCCAGGGTGCGGTCCGCCAGCTACAATTTTACTGTCACGGTTGGCGTGGTGCGGCCGGTGCGTTTGTGGTGCGTACTACCGCTGCGACATTTCGGTTGTCACACTGGCAGCGATTGCTGAATGCGCAATTACCCCGCTGTGTACTCACACAGCCGACGGTGGCGATCAGTCTTGCTGCGCAGCTCAGCGATGCGATGCAACCTGACAACCCACACTTGCCGCTGCAATCTGATATCGACACACAACAGGGCGGTGCCGGCCTGATTGATAACAGTGCATTACATGATGTGCTGGATCAGTTACGGGCCCGTTTAGGTGATGCTGCGGTGCGTACGCTGCGCCATATCAATACGCATCAGCCTGAGCATGCCACCGGGCTTAGTGATACCCATACGTCTGATGATTCGCCTTTGTACGATTTGCCGCAGTCCTGGTCACTGCATGCGGTGCCAGAGGCGCAGGCGGCGCAGACAGCGACGCTTGCGCTGCAACGTCCTGCCTGGCTGTTACAACAACCCCGCGAGTTGACCGTAGCGCAGGGGCAGCCGTGTTTTCAGGGGCGCTTGACGCTGTTGCATGGGCCTGAGCGTATCGACTCTGACTGGTGGGAAGCCTACGCCAGTACGCGAGATTATTTTGTCGCACAAAACCCGGCAGGCATGCGGCTTTGGGTCTATCGTCAGCACAGCCAGGATGTTGCAGGTGAGCGTCGAATACGTTGGTGGTTACATGGCGTGTTCGGCTAGTGGTTGGTTGGCGTGAGTATCGAATATGCCGAGTTGCATGCCATCAGCAACTTCACCTTTCTGCGCGGCGCATCTCACCCTGAAGAGCTGATTCGCGTCGCCAGTCAGCTGGGTTATCGGGCACTGGCACTGACCGATGAATGTTCCCTGTCCGGCATTGTGCGTGCACATACCGAAGCACGCGATTTGGAATTCAAGCTCATCTGTGGCGCCGAATTTTATTTACAGGAAGGTGCTCGCATCGTAGTGCATGCGTGCTCGCGGGCCGGTTATGCGGGTCTGTCTCGGCTGATCAGTCATGCGCGCCGTGCCGCTGATAAGGGTGCGTACTGTCTGGATGCTGCCGGGTTGCAACAGGCGGCCGGTTGGCATCAGGGCCATGCATTGGCCGATTGCACAGTGATCTGGTTGCCGGGTAATGATTTTGCGTTACCCGCAGCGCTTGAGTGTTTGGTGTCGTTGTTTGCGACACGGCTATGGATCGGTGTTGAGCTGTTTCCTGATGGTATGCACACAGTGCGGTTGCAGGCTTTGCAGCGTCTGGGTCAGCGGCTGGGTTTGCCGCTTGTGGCCTGTGGTGATGTGCACATGCACAGCCGTGCTCGACGTATTCTGCAGGATACGCTGACGGCGATCCGACTCGGCACGCCGGTGCATGCGGCTGGCTATGCGCTGCATGCGCATGGTGAGCGGCACTTGCGACGTTTGAGTACCTTGGCACGTCTGTATCCACCTGAGTTGCTGCGCGAGAGTCTCGTGATTGCCGAGCGTTGTGATTTTTCTCTGGATTCACTGCGCTATGAATACCCCAACGAGTTGGTGCCAGCCGGTCAGACCCCAGGCAGTTGGCTGCGTCATTTGACTTACAAGGGTATGCAAATGCGTTGGCCGGAGGGTGTGAGCCCGCGTACACAGGCGCTGATCGACCATGAACTGGCGTTGATCGCCGACCTGAACTACGAGCCGTATTTTTTGACGGTGCACGACATTGTGCATTGGGCGCGTCAGCAACAAATTTTGTGTCAGGGGCGAGGTTCTGCAGCCAATTCGGCGGTGTGTTTTTGTCTTGGCATTACCGAGGTAGATCCTGCACGCCAGTCGACTCTGGTCGAGCGATTTATCTCGCGCGAGCGCAACGAGCCACCCGATATTGATGTTGATTTCGAGCATCAACGTCGCGAGGAGGTGATCCAGTACATCTATAACAAATACGGACGTGAACGGGCGGCACTGGCCGCGACAGTGATCTGTTATCGCCCACGCAGTGCAATGCGTGATGTTGGTAAGGCGCTGGGTCTACAGGATCTGCAGGTTGATCAGCTTGCCCGAAGCATGCAGTGGTGGGATGGCAATACGGTCGACGCCGAACGCGTGCGTGAGGCGGGTATGGATCCGGAGAATCCGATTCTGCAACGTTTGCTGATGTTGGTGCGTGACATCATCGGCTTTCCGCGCCATCTGTCGCAGCATGTAGGCGGATTTGTGATATCCGAACATCGTCTGGATGAGTTAGTGCCGATTGAAAACGCCAGCATGCCTGAGCGTACCGTCATTCAATGGGAGAAGGATGATCTTGAATCGCTGGGTTTGCTCAAGGTCGATGTATTGGGTTTGGGCATGCTCAGCGCTATTCGTCGTTGTTTTGATCTGGTCAAATCGTTTCATGGTCAGTCGCTAACGCTCGCCAACGTACCGGAGGGGGATGCTCGTACCTACGACATGATCTGCGATGCCGATACGATGGGTGTGTTTCAGATCGAATCACGTGCTCAGATGGCGATGTTGCCGCGACTGCGTCCGCGTTGTTATTACGACCTGGTGATCGAGGTGGCGATTATTCGGCCTGGTCCCATTCAGGGTGACATGGTGCACCCGTATTTACGCCGCCGAAACGGCGAAGAGGCGGTGACCTATCCAAGCGAGGCCGTGCGCGACGTACTCAAGCGCACACTGGGTGTACCGATTTTTCAGGAACAGGTTATGGAGCTGGCGGTTGTGGCTGCCGGTTTTACGCCGGGTGAGGCGGATCAGCTACGTCGTGCGATGGCGGCCTGGAAGCGCAAGGGTGGTCTGGGGCCATTCGAGCTCAAGCTGAAGCAAGGTATGCGTGAGCGTGGC
>JBCCZN010000112.1:0-9015 GCA_039187375.1 Pseudomonadota bacterium | reverse complement strand
GTCAAGGGTGCTAACTCACTCGGCGACCACTTCACCGGGGAGCGTGTTCACCGTCATCGTATCGCCCGGCTGGAAGTGGATGACCCACCGATGCTCAATATCATCCAGTTCACCGTGGAATCCTTCGCGCGCCGGTTTGAAGGTCAGGGCTTTGATTGGCGTGCGCCTGATGATTACAACGGGGTGGTCAATGGCCTGGTCGAGGGCACGCGCGATTATCTGCAGGCACATTATCTGGCCAGCAACCGAAACGACACGGCCTACTGGCGTGATGTGCGCAACAATCCGAATCAATCGGATTCGCTGAGAGAAATCATGCAGGCGTGGCAGTCTGACAATAGCTTCGACACGATGGTCGGTGCGAAGCTCGACCGACACCCGTACAAACGCGCGTCATGGTACTGCCTGTTCTCTGGTCTGGGTCACTACGAAGCGGCGGATAAGAAAGCGCTACGCTCACCGGAAAAAAATCATCGTCGCTGCGAAACGGCGGTGAAGCAGGCGGTAGAGAAGTATCAGGAACATGGTCCGTGGCTGGAGCAACTCTATGGTCAATCTGCATAGGTTACTGGTTCTCACTGCACTGACGGTGCTGCTAGTGGGCTGTGCTTCGGGCAGTAAAGACGCATTCGATCCGGTGTCGATGGACCTGGTTGAGCTGGATCCGAATTTTCCGCCAACCAATGTGGAGCTTGCGTTTAACAGCGGCGGCGCATCGCTACCGGCCTATCTGATGGTTGCCAATGGCCGCGGCCCACATCCGACGGTCGTGTTACTGCACGGTTATCCCGGCAACGAAAAAAATCTGGATCTGGCGCAGTCGCTGCGTCGCGCGGGCTTCAATGTGCTGTTCATGCATTATCGCGGTGCGTGGGGTGCGCAGGGGGATTACTCATTGCGCCAATTGCCTCAGGACGCGGTTGCGGCGTTGCAGTTCCTGCGGGCAAAGGGTCGAGAGCATCGCGTGGATGCGCTGCGTTTGTCGTTGGTCGGTCACTCGATGGGTGGCTTTGCCGCGCTGAAGGCCGGCTCGCAGGATGCACGACTGGATTGCGTCGTCGGTTTGGCGGCGTCAAACCCTGGCGAATACGCCGCTCGCACCGATGAGCAGTTGGATCGTTTTGCCGTCTACACCGACGGTTTGTTTATGCTGAAGAATTTCAGCGGCAACAAAGCGGTCAGTGAATTACGTGCATTCTCCAGGCAATTGGACTTACGTTCGGCTGCCACCGGTCTGGGTGGTAAATCGGTATTGCTGGTGGCTGGCGGTAATGACAGTGTGGTGCCGCCCGACGTACAGAGCCGACTGGCGGCAGCATTCGAGGCCAATCCCCGCGTCAACCTGACATCGATGATCATCCCGGGAGCCGACCATTCATTTGCCGGACACCGCCAACAGCTACAACGCACGGTGGTCGGTTGGTTGAGCAATAATTGCCGTTAATCCGCTGTGGCCTTCACGTACACTGGAACATGGGATCAATGGAGTGAACAGATGCGAAGCGCGCTCGCGACATTGCTGCTGTGTGGGTTGGGTGTGATGACACAGCCCGGTCACGCAGATGACACGCTGCCGAGAAACTACCTGGCCTATTCGGATAGCTTTGCCAGTGCGGGCCAGCCCAGCGCGGCGCAGCTCAAACAGCTTGCCGACGCGGGACTGGAGCGTGTCATCTATATTGCCTATAGCGATCACGATGGGTCACTGGCCAATGAAGATCGCATCGTTAAATCTCTGGGTTTGGACTACGTGCACATTCCGGTCGAATGGACTGCACCAACCCGTGGCGATTACGAGCAGTTTGCTGCGGCCATGCGTGCGGCCCCTGACAAGCGCACCTTGCTGCACTGCCAGGCAAATTTTCGTGCCAGTGCCTTTGCGTTGCTGTATCGGGTTCTGGAGCAGGATATTCCGCTGGCACAAGCCAAGGCAGACATGAACCAGGTTTGGACGCCGACGCCTGTTTGGAATGATCTGGTGCTGAGCATCTTGCGTGACAACGGTGTCGATTCTGATTGCGAGGGGTGTGACTGGACACCGCATATCCCTGAATGAGCCTGTTTAGCGAACTCAAACGCCGCAATGTCATCCGGATGGCGGTGCTTTATGGCGTCGGCTCATGGCTGATCCTGCAGGTTGCTGATCTGTTGGCCGATGCGCTGGATGTGCCGGACTGGACGCTGCGTTTTATTCTGATGATCCTGTTGCTCGGCTTCCCGTTAGCGCTCATTTTTTCGTGGGTCTACGAGATCACACCGGAAGGTTTGAAAAAAGAATCCGAGGTCTCACCAGATCAGTCGGTGACAAACCAGACTGCGAAGAAGCTCGATGTGGCGGTTATTGGTTTGCTACTGGCGGTGCTGGGTGTTTTCGCAATTGATCGTTTGATCCCGGAGTCCGCGCCGAATACGACGCAGACGCCACCCACCGCAGATACATCGATATCGGAAACTGACGCGGGCGGCGGTTCCATCGCACCGAGCCCGGACGCCAAATCGGTCGCTGTGCTGCCGTTCGCCGATTTGTCACCAAACCGGGACAACGACTACTTTTCCGATGGACTGACCGATACGTTATTGCATGTGTTAGCGCAGGTGCCCGAGTTGAAAGTCGCTGCGCGCACCTCAAGCTTTGCGTTTAAGGGTAAGACCGTTGATGTGCGCGACATCGCGCAGTCGCTTGCCGTCGCCAATGTATTGGTGGGCAGCGTACAGCGCTCCGGAGATCGGGTGCGTATCACCGCGCAACTGACCCGTGCGGAAGACGGCTACCAGATTTGGTCGCAACGTTTTGACAAGACGGTTAATGACACCTTCGCGATTCAGGATGAAATTGCCTCAGCAGTGAGTAAAGCGCTAGCGGTGTCATTGATGGGCGCGGATGGCGATACGTTTCGTGCCATTTCGACCAGCAATATCGAGGCTTATGATCTGTATTTACAGGCGCTGTCGGAATACCACAAAGCGTCCATCGGCGCGCTCGAAAATGCGGAGGGCCTATTGCAGCGAGCCATCGCGATCGAGCCGGAATTCGCTGAGGCGCAGGCACAACTGGCTGCCGTCTACATGTGGTTGACCAGCACCGGTGCCAAGCCCTCTGTTGAGGGGATGCAATTGACCAATGCCACTGCACGCCGTGCGCTGGCAATCGATCCGAATAACGTCAATGCATTGGTGCTGGAGTTGGAGTCGCGCGGCCGGCTTGCAACGGAACTTGGCCAGTTCGATAACATGGACGGCTCGATTGAAGATCTGAAGGCGCTGATCGAGCGAGTGCCGGGCGAAGTTTCACCACGCTATTCGTATTCGGGTTATTTGACCTACAAAAACCGGTGGGATGAAGCCCTGGAACAGATCGATATCGCTCTGGAGCTCGACCCGTTGAATCCGGAGATGCATTACCGTCGCGGTCAGATGCTGTCCAATCGTAATATCAGGCTTTTCACTGATGCGCGACTGGCCTTTAAGCGTGCGTTAGAGCTGGAGCCCGAGCAGCCCAATGTCTATAGCTCGCTCGGCGCTCTAGACCTTGAACAACGCAATCTTGTTGGTTTCGTACAGAACTTCGAGCAAGCAGCATTGCTCGACCCACGCGACGCCGAGATGGTTGGCGAGATTGCCAGGATCCTGATGGATCTGGATCTATTTGAATACGCGCTGCCCTATCTTGAACGGGCAAAGCAGATCAGTCCGGATACACCGTATGTCCGCATGTTGCAGGCGCAATACTATTTCCAGACCGGTGACTATGCCGCATTGGATCCATTGGCGCGGCAGATGATTGCCGAGGATGTCGACAACCGGCGCGATGCATTTGAGTGGACGGTCGAGATGTTTCTGACGGCCGCCCAACGGCAGGGGACACTGGATGAGGCGTATCGATTTGTGCTGTCGCATCATCCCAGTTTCGAATCACCGCTAACGCTGAAGGCGCCAGCCAAGGTTCTAGTGGCACGAGCACGTTCTTCATTGGCCTTGCTGGATCCAACTGATCCGGATTCGTTTGAGCGCGAAGCACAATTGAATCGTGCGATTCTCGATGCATTCGGGTTTGATCCGAAATCGATGGCATCTGCCTTTATGCAAATCAAAATTCTGGAGCAGGAGCCGGACGCCATCATTGAGTTTTTACGCGATGAGGTCTTCACCGAAAGACCGTTTGGCTTTTTAAACAACGGCACGTTGTTCTTGTTTGACTTTGAGGTCTTCAAGCCGGTGCTCGAGCATCCGGACGTCGCAGCCGGCCTTGCCGCCTGGGACGTGAGTCGCAATCGAGAACTGCGCAGGCTGAGCCGTTACTTCGAGCGACGTAAAGCTGATGAAGCGGCCGCTGCATCTGATGCCGAAGCTGAGACCATTTAGCCTAGTGCTCTGGCAGTGGCATTAGATCGGTCCGTTCAAATCCCCCATCGATGCAGGCCAAAAGATCGGGAATCAGTGCTTTGAAGTAATCTGTCTCGCGGTGCGCGGCCTCGGCGTTCGAATCGATGAACGACTCAAAAACAGCGTAGCTCACGTTCGAGTAAGGTAGTTTGTAAAACGCGTAATACAGACAACCCGGTTCATGCGCGCGGACCTTCTCAGTCAGTGTCTGGCAGATCTTTAGAAATTCAGTCTGTTTGTCTGCGTGGATGCGAATGCGCGAGAGAAAAGCGATGACAGCCATGATGCGGGGCTCCTTCATTCAGCGAGGCGGCGGCGGTTGAGCATAACGCATGTATACTCGACACATTCGCGATCTAAACCGAATCAATAATAGTGACGCAGTCTCTGCTCGACGAGCTTAAAACCCGCATTGTCATTCGTGCCGGCATGGCCTACATCGCAGCGGCGTGGGTGTTGTTGCAGGTCATGGATGTCGTGGCGGAACCGCTGGGTATGCCCGACTGGAGCCAAACACTGTTGATCGCTGCGCTGGCCGCTGGTTTTCCGGTCGTTGTCATCATCGGACTGGTTGTCGATGTTCGACGCAAGAGAAAGGGTGTCAAGGCGGCATCGCTGGCCGATGATGCGCAAGCACTGGCTGCACAACCGCAACGTCTGGCTGTCTTGCCGTTCACCGAACTGGGCTCTGATGATGACAATTATCTTGGCGACGGGATGGCCGAGGAAATTATTTCGACCGTTGCGCGTTACGCGGACATTACAGTGATCGCACGCGCCTCATCGTTTCGTTTTCGTGGTGTCGATATCGATATGGCCGCCGTGCGTGATTCGTTGCAGGCGACCCACCTGATCACCGGCAGCGTGCGGCGCGACGGTGAGCGGATGCGTATTTCGGTGCAACTGGTCCAGCTCGCCGATGAATCGCAGCTGTGGTCCGAGAGCTTTCAACGCGCCACCGACGATGTCTTCGCGGTACAAACCGATATTGCCCGCAGTGTCAGCAAGGCGCTGGTCGCGGCGATGGGGCTTGAGATCGTCGTCAAGCAGCGCGAATGGGATCTGGCACCGGCCGCTTATGAGCAATATCTGATGGCCAAGGCGGCGTTCAACCGTGAGGATTTTCCAAAGGCGCTCGAACATGCATCAACCTCGCGCCAGATTGACAGCGAAAACCCGCTGGTATCGACCTTGTTGGCAGAGATTTGTTTGTATTGGACGCGCTACGGCGTCGGTGTCACAAAGGATCAGTTACTGCAGGCACGCGGCAGCGCCGAGGAAGCTCTGGGTGTTGACCCGACCCACCCTTCCGCGCGCGCCGCACAAGGCATGTTGGGTCTATATTTGGAGCGAGATTTTGCAACCGCTTACACCACCGTCGTCAACGCAGCGATGGAACAGCCAGCGGTTGCCGACTGGATTCCGATTCTGCTGACCTATGCAGGACGTGTGCGTGATGCGATTGATATTCAGCGCCGAATCATCGCACGGGATCCGTTGAACACCTTCAGCCTGGCGACGATGGCCAATCGCCTGAACTGGGTCGGCAAGCAGCACGAGTCCATGGAGATCTTCAATAAGGTCGCCGAGCTCGATCCGCAAAATTTAATTCGCTCTAACATGTTATTCCGCGCGGTCTTGCGTGAGGAGCAATTCGACAAGGCCAAGGACATGTTGCGTGCCTGGGGTATGAACCCGGATGAGCCTACCGAGAGACCCACACGCAGCTGGTTTCCGCGATCGTTGAGTTTGTGGATGGGCGCGCGGTTGTATGGCGCCATGGGCGAGATGGCGCGTGCTAAGGAGCTTGCTCAGGAGATCGAGAAGGAAGACGGTTTCACGCCAACGACAGTCGCCGAAGCGTATATCAGTGCCGGTGCAATGGATGATGCCTACCGGGTGTTCGAGCTTGGGTATGAGCGGGTTGACCCGGGCATTTACGACCTGATCCGACCGTTGGAAATGCGCGATCCCGATAACCCGCTTTGGCTGAAGTTTGCCGGTGATCCGCGATTCCAGACGATGCAGGCCAAGCTGGGTATCGATGCGGCCGCACTGCGCGATGTCGATTGGAGTGGTCTGGAGCTGGTCCTCGACTAGTTTATTTGGCCGGCAGGGCTTTGCCGATTTGTACACCCTGCAGCCATTTCATGTGGCTGGCGGTGATATCCAGCTCGAAGCGATCCTTTTGCGTCAACATGATGATGTTGGAGCCGCCAAACTGGAAGTAACCGAACTCTTCGCCTTTGTAGAGCTCAACACCGACCTCAGCCGTCAGCACAACCGATGAGATTTGCACCATACCGACCGGGATCAGGGCAACCAGGCCCATCGCATCGGTTTCCAGCACCAGCAATCCGCGATCCTGGGTGAACTGAAAACCCAGTTGTGGGATTGGAATCAGCATGTCGCCCTCGGCTTCGATTTGCAGGCCGACGGTCCCCGGAATTTTTTTCGCCTCCAGCACCTTGCCCGCTGCTGGCACATGCATGCGGTGATAGTCGTACATTTGCAGGTAGGCACTCATCAATAACCCGCCTTCAAACGCATCGGCATACTGACTGTCCGCCATCAATTCGGAAATTTTCAGATGCGCCTTTTTGACCTCGATGGTGTCGTCGGCAGCGATCGTGCGAACATCTTTGATCTGACAGTCCGCCGGCGATACGACGGTGCCTGGGTCGCAGTGGTTCGCGATGGGGCGCTTGCCGGGTTTGGTTTCACGTGCGAAGAACTGATTGAATGAATGCCAGCCGCTGGGTGCAACCTGATAGTCATCGATACGAAAGTTTGGGTCCTTGATGTAACTGTCCAGATGCGCGCGAGACTTTTCGGTATCAAGAAAGTCCGCCCAGGCATTGTTGAAATCCAGATTCCACTGACGAAACTCCGGGTCATTGACGAGGATCTCGTCTTCAGACACATCCAGCACATAGAAGTAGGCTAAATCCATATTCGCCATCGCATTGGAGTTTTCGGGAATCTGTACGACCTGCTTGCCGATGAAGTCATAAAAGCTGGGTAGGTCGTGAAACCACTTCGGTAGATTGGCTTTGGTGATCGCGTTCTCAAGCGCTTGCTTTAAATCCGCGCGGTTATCCAGCAACAGCTTCAGTGCATCAACAATCGGGTGCGTCTGGCTCATTGTTATTCTCCGGCTATCAATGCTCAGTGCTTGTCGAGCCTACTCCGACGATCGCCACTGTCAACGCTCGATGGTGATTCGCGTGCAAACCAATCGCGGCGGCGTATACTGATAGACGACAACAAGGCAATGATGCCAACACAAAGAAATTAGGGGTCGACCATGGCGGCAGGGGCTAAGCGCTGTGTGTGGGGATGGCTGCTTGCCACAATAGCGGTCATCGGCGGATGTACGAGCGAGACGCTGGAGTACAACGGCACCGTCACGCTTGCCGATTACCCCAATCCAAAAACTCTCGAGTCCGAGCTCGCCAAAGATGTCTTGCTCGAGGCGATCGGCTTTTGGAAAGAAGACAAGGACACCCAGTCGGTCTCTGCTGCGCACATGATGGAGATCACCGCGTTTTTGTATCTGGGGTTGCACACCAACTGGGTGCACGACGTCGATGCAAGATCGATGAATATTCGACCCACCGGACCGTTCATTGGCGATGTTGGCTACAACACTCATCAACGCGCCCGCATCTACTATTCCAATGGCATCGTCGACTGGTTGTTGAATGATCGGCAGGGCGAAATTCCCGATGGATCAATGCTGGTCAAACAGATGTATCCGACCGATCCGAACAACACCAGTTATGGCGGCGATAAAGTCACCGGTTGGGCGGTCATGATTCGCGACAGCAAGTCTTCGGCGGACGGTTGGTTTTGGTTTTTGTTCTTTTTTCCGGGCACGCCATCGTACGGCTCGCCGGTGTTGTTGAGTCAATATGGGATGTCGTTTTGTTTGTCGTGTCACGCGGG
Source organism: Pseudomonadota bacterium (assembly GCA_039187375.1). Taxonomy (GTDB): domain Bacteria; phylum Pseudomonadota; class Gammaproteobacteria; order Steroidobacterales; family Woeseiaceae; genus CALBPI01. The sequence goes on along the minus strand of JBCCZN010000112.1, from coordinate 684 downwards.
CGCTGATAACGACATGCATACCTTCAGCACGATCAACAATATCAACGGCAAGAATCCGTCGCAGTACACGTCGATTCATAACCCGCCGTCGATCAATGCACAAAACGCAGCGCAACTGATTTCGAACGGGCATCTGACGATGCCCAACACATTTGACCTGCATCTGGAGGATGTCGAATCATTGTTGGCAAAGGTCGACGATCATCGCGACACCCATCCCAAGGATTTGGCCGACAAAGTCGGCAAGCATCTTGGTGACATGCCGAAAGAGCTGATCAAGATGATGGGTGGTGGATCAATGGCCGAGTTGATGATGAAGCCGGTAACCCCGCCATTAACCGCACCGAATCCGGCCATCGTCAAAGCGTTCGGCAAATCGCCAGTCAATAAAAAAGAGTTGGTTGTTTTGCCATGGGATCTAACCACCGGTCACGTAGGCGTTGATGGTGTGGATCCGGAGCAGTTTGTCACCAGCGACAACTGTCGTGGCTGTCATGATGCCAGTTTGCTGCTCGGCGGTTTGCAGCCATCGATGATGTGGTACGAGGACACCGGTGATCCGGATGTGCCACATAACAAATACAACCTGGCCGTGTTTGGTGAGTGGGGCACCTCGATGATGGGGCTGGCCGGCCGCGATCCGATTTTTCATGCGCAGCTTGAGGCCGAGCAAGCACTGCGACC
>JBCCZN010000111.1:0-9054 GCA_039187375.1 Pseudomonadota bacterium | reverse complement strand
TCCAGAATGACTGTGCCCGAGGCATGGCAATCGCCCAGCACACCGGGTAGCCCCGTGCGCGTCACCAGCGCGTCGAGAAAAGCAGGCGGAAATGAGGCTTTCTTATTAGCGAAGTAGCCCCAATCGAACAACACGGGTAGTCCCGCCATTTCCCAATGCCCCGAGGGCGTGTCTTTACCACTGGAATGCTCGCGCGCGCACCCCCAGGCAGCGGCCGTCTGCCTGGGCAACGACATCCCTGCCGGAATTTGTCCGGCCGCCAGCTGCGCCGCATGCACCAAACCCAGTCGCGTCAGGTTCGGCAAGCGCAAGCCATGTTCCCGCTGACCTTGTGCACAGGCCGTCTCACACGCAGTCGCGATAGCACCCAGGGTATTGGATCCGGCATCGCCGAATCGATAGGCGTCCGGTGTTGCCCCAATGCCAAATGAATCCAACACAATGATAATTGCCCTGCGCATTGCGCCATAATAGCGCGAGTGGCGCCCATCAGCATCGGAGGTTGGCATGTCGCGCGAATATCAGCTCATTCTTTGGGGTGCTACCGGTTTCACCGGTCAACTGGTCGCCGAACACCTGTTCAAGCGAATCGGTTGGGATTCGATGCGCTGGGCGCTGGGCGGACGGTCGCGAGAAAAACTCGAGCATACGCGTCAGCAACTGGGCCGTGGTGCCGGCAAAATCGATCTGATCACAGGTGATAGCACTCGTCCTGAGGATATGCGTTCGCTGGCTGAGCGCGCTGATGTCATTGTCAGCACGGTTGGACCGTATGCCCGCTACGGCAACGAATTGGTCGCAGCCTGCGCCCGCGCAGGCACACACTATTGCGACCTCACCGGTGAAGTGCCGTGGATGCGACGCATGATCGACGCCCACCATACAACCGCACGATTGTCTGGCGCTGTCATCGTGCATGCCTGTGGCTTTGATTCCATCCCGTTCGATATGGGCGTCTGGATGCTACAGAACGAGGCCATGAAACGCTTTGGCCAACCACTGCAACGTGTGCACACCTATGTGCGGGCCATGCGCGGTGGGCTCAGTGGTGGTACGGCCGCGAGCATGATGGACATTGCCGAAGAGGCCAGTCAGAGTCGTCGCACGGCGCGCCTGTTACGAAACCCGTATGCGTTGAATCCGCATAACACGACGGACGGTGAAGATCGGGACAACCTGTTCGGCTTTGGTCGCGACGAACTGATCGGCGACTGGGTTGGTCCATTTTTCATGGCCGGGGTCAACACGCGTATTGTCAGACGCACCAATGCGCTGACCGGGTATCGCTATGGACGGGACTTTCGCTACAGCGAGTATCTTCTTGGTGGAGATGGATTTGCCGGTGCCGCCAAGGCCGCTGCCATTTCTGTTGGCAGCACCACGATGATGTTGGCGGCAGCGTTCAAACCGACCCGCGCATTGCTGCGGCAGTTCGTCTTGCCGAAGTCAGGACAAGGACCCAATGAAACAGAGCGAGAGGCAGGCTTCTTTAGACTGTACCTGGCCGGTATTGATCGTGCCGGTAATTCGCTGGGTGCCACACTAACCGGCGAGCGAGACCCTGGTTATGGCAGCACTAGCCGCATGCTCGGTGAGTCTGCGCTAAGCCTTGCCTCGCGCGAGCCGATTCGCGTTAACGGCGGTGGTGGCTTCTCAACTCCGGCTGCCGCATTGGGTGCAGACCTGGCACAACGTCTGCTGCGCCACGCTGGTCTGACGTTTGAAGTCGATACCGATATTGGCGAGAACGGTTAGTCGTTGACAGTCCGTTTGTCATCGTCACCGGGCGGTACCAGCACTTCGAGCATAGCGGTCAACTCGCCGTCGTCCACGAATCGTTGCAGATGATCGATGACTGCAGGTGTGACTCTTTGTCCCTCGCAGACCAGTAGACTACCAGCCTTGTTGGAGACATCCTGATTGAACACCATGCCGGCTGAGAGACTTCCCGGTTTGACCTGCGTAATGCTCTCCTGCGCTTGTGGCGCCGGCTGTTGCAATAACGCCTCGAGCAAGCGCGGGTCAAACTCATGTCGCCGTCGCAGTAACTCAATACGCAAATCCTCATCGTCGTAGCCTTGCGAGCGCAACTCATCCTGCACCTGTACCAGATACAGAGCGCGTGCCCCCAGTGGAATCGCCTCTGCCTTAAGCGTGTCGTCAGGATACCCGGCCCCGTTGTATTGTTTGTGTTGATATCGGACGATTTCCGCCACGGGCTGCATTCGCGGAATTCGCTGCAACATGTCCGCTGCCTGACTGGTCAGCTCGCAATAGTGGCGTCGCTCGCTGGGCTCCAGCAGTTCGCCTCGTTGCATCTTGGTAAGGATGTCCGGCTGCACGGTCATACTGCCCAACTGCGACAACAGAACACCCGTTTCGATCGCCCACGAGTCGTTGACTAACAGATCGTCACGCCGATTGAGCAGCTCGATGACCTTTTGACGCAGTCGACAGGTCTTGCCGAACGCATCCGGCCGCAACATTGACAGCAAATCGGCCATCATTGTGATGCAGCCCTGCAGCGTGTCATTCAGCAACTCCTGCTCCGCATGCAGCAACTGAAAGTGACGCGTGCCCTGCTCGAGCACGCTGCGTAGCACGTCGATATCACAAGGTTTGGTCAGAAATCGAAACACTTCACCGCCGTTGACCGCGTCAATGGCTGTTTGTTGATCGGAATTACCTGTCAACATGACCCGCACAGAATCCGGCGACAGTTGCTTGGCAGCACGCAGAAATTCAACCCCGTTCATACTGGGCATACGCATGTCTGAGACTATGACAGCGAATGTTTGCGAATCGGCAATCGCCTGCAGCCCCGGCTCCGGACCCTCCGCGGTAACGACGTCATATTCTTTACGTACTGCGCGTTTCAACGCCTGCAGAATATTTGGCTCATCATCGACAAATAGTATTCGCTTGTTCATGCAGCGTCCTTGGTGTCGAGCTGCGCGGCAGCAATATCACGCCACGCGTCTATGTGTTCATCCATACCAATCGATGCCAACCAATCGGCATTCAAGACGGTGTCATCACCGTTCGATTCAGCGATCAATCCTAGCGCGACATGCAAGGCGACTAACGGCGTCATACCGGCAGTCTCTGTGTCCTGCGGTGACTCGCAGGACACGATCGCCTCGACAATGCCATCGGAAAGGCCCCAGAGCCCGAGGAGGTAACCGCCAATCTCGGCCTCGCTAACACCAAACAGCTCACGCGCCGCATCGGATTGCTTTTCGCCCGCCTTGACCCTGGCCAGCAGCTTTTTGTATTCCGCGGGCTGACCACTGGCGAGGATCAGTGACCCAAGGCGATACAACAAACCCGCCTGAAAGGACTCATCGGACGAAATCGTACTATCGGCGGTTTCGGCCATGATGGCCTTGGCCAAATGCGCTGCACGCTGGCCATCGCGCATTAACTGCTCAGCCGAGACGGGGCAGCGTTTCTTGCGTAGTGACTTGAACGCCGATTCCGACAACACTAAAGATCGGATGACATCCATACCAAGATAGGTCACGGCATGATCAAGTGACGCGATGCGGCGACGCAAGCCGAAAAACGCAGAATTCACCAGCTGCAGTACTTTGGCGCTCATGGCCAAATCGCTACCGACAATCTTTCCAATCATCTGGATCGATGGCTCCGGCTTCGCCATCTCCGCGGTCATCTGCTGATAGATGCGTGGCACGCTCGGTAGCTGACCAATTGAAGTGGCCATTCTCTGCAACGATTTGTTCGCCATCATGTCGCGCAATCGACAGGTACGCGACACCGTCGCCTTTAGCGTCTCGGCATCACAAGGCTTGGCAATAAACTGATGTGCCGCGGCGACAGAGCGAATGGTCATGTCCTGCTCCGCATGGCCGGACAGGATCAGTCTGGCCGTGTCGGGATAGGCGCTCTTGACCTCGTCAAGCAGCCAGGCACCATCGTGGCCTGGCATGCGCATGTCAGTCACAACAATATCGAATGGTTCTTCGCTGCTGGCCATCAGATCCAGCGCAGCATCGGCACTATCGCAAAAGTGCATATCCCACTCTTTGCGCATGGGCCGCAACATCCGCTTGAGCCCACTCAGAATGTTGGGTTCGTCATCAACAAACACGATTCGTTTCATGCTGCTGCCTCGTCAATCGCTGAACCGCTTGGCTGATCCAGCGGCAAACCGATAGTAAATGTCGTGCCTTCACCAACGACGGATTCAACACTGAGCGTCCCATTGTGCTGCTCAGTCACCACGCGCCGGCTTATTGCCAGCCCTTGACCAGTGCCCTTGCCGACCTGCTTGGTGGTAAAGAACGGGTCAAAGATTTTCTGGCGGATCGCCTCGGGAATGCCAGGACCGTCATCCTGAATACGGATGATTGCTGCGTTGCCCTCGCTGAGTGCCGTCGAAATCCGGATGTTGCCTAGTGTTGTGTCTTTAGCAGCTTCTTTCGCGTCGCCGATGGCATGTGCCGCGTTGACCAGTATGTTGAGCACGACCTGCGAAATGGCCGATGCAAAACACGGCACCATTGGCAGATCCTCCTGCAGCTCGAAGTGCAGATTGGCGACGTATTTCCATTCATTGCGCGCAACCGTCGCTGTAGAGGTCATGATGCGATTGAGATCCGTCTGCTCCATATCTGCACCGCCCGGGTGCGAGAAATCCTTCAGTGCCAACACAATTTCGCGGATTTTCGCAATGCCTTCCTGACCCTGCTTCAGTGCAATCGGTGCCTCCTCACAAATGTACTCGAGATCTGCATCATCAATATGGGTAGCCAGCGTTTTGCCTTGAGCTGCGAACGCGTCGCTTGCTGCCAGGCTATTTGCGAGCGGTTCAAGTTGCTCAAAAAGTGGCGCCAGATCACCAAATGCTTCATCGAGAAATGACAAGTTGTCACTCACGTATTGCGCCGGTGTGTTGATCTCGTGCGCAATACCAGCGGCCAGCTCGCCGATCGACTCCAGTTTCTGGGTTAACTGCAACTGCTCTTGCAGCGCATCGCGTTCGCGTTGTGCACGATTGCGCTCGGTCACATCGATCATCATCACGTGTGCACCAACCACGTTGCCGTGCATATCCTGTTGTGGCGAGGCGTTGTACAGACATTCCAACTTCTGACCATCAACATGCACCAGCGCCACTTCCAGATCGCGGGCGCAACACGCCAGTTCGGCACCCTCACCTGTGCCGATATCCGTTAGGTTGTCGCTGTCGGGGTGAATCAGACTACTTAATGCCACCTCCGCCGCGTTTGCTTGGCCGCGCCCGGTTGCGGTCAGGAACGAGCGATTCGGATCGACGATTTGGATAGCCTGATTCAATGAGAACATCATGACCGGCACAGCATCATAGAGCCGACGCAGTCGATTTTCGGCCTTAGCCACACGACGTGATTGCAGCTCCTTATGGGTCACATCGGTGAGAAACACATCAACCTCGGCGTGCGATTGCTTGCGCCGTGCAAATACGACGACATGCCGCTGGTCACCAGACAAGGTGTTAACGATATGGTTCTTGTTGTAGTCGCAGGAAGGCGCGTCAGCATCGGTTGCCATCCCTGCCAAATCACCCAGCAGGTTGCTCAAGTGTTCGTCACTGACAACCGTGACGTCGCCGGCACCGATTAATTGCAAGAATGCCTCATTCGCACGGCTGATCTTTGCACTGGCATCGACCGAAAACGCGGCAACTGGCATTTTTCGGAACAAATCCTCGTACTGCCGCTCGGCCGTACTGATATGCACTCGCTGTGCGCTTCGCTCCACCGCCCGGCGGATAATTCGCAGCACTGTACCCGAGTCCAGGCTGTAGGCATCAACACAATCTTCGGCGCCAGCCGCAAGCCAACGTGCCTCACTCTCTTGCGCTCGAGGACACAGCACAATCACAGGACAAGGGGCGACGATGGCACTGACCTGACGCATTGCGGACTCCGACCATTGCGCCAGGTCCATACCGGCCAGTAATAGACAATCCGCTTCGCCGGTCTGTTCTGATAAGTCAGTTATTGCATCCAATTGGGTTGTTTTCAGCGAAGCCCATGATGCGTCTTGCAGCGCCCGGGACAGATCATCAAGCCCGGTGACGGATCCGGAGTAAACCAGAGTCAATGACAAAGTTGTGGGTGCGGTCTTAATGGACATCGAGGGTCGTTGCGAAAAAACACGGTACCTCCAGTGTTTTCGGCCATTTCAGTCAGGTCTTGAGATGGTCGCGGCGGACCGCTGGTGCGGTATACAGTCGATACGTGCCAAGTCGATGTTTTCGTTATTTTTTCCTGACTTGAAGCCAGCTCACACCTTAGGTACCGTCAATCCATGACGATTTTCGGGCGATTCGTAATTTTGGCCACGCTGACGACGGTCAGCGGCTGCGGCGCATCCATCAAATTGAAGAACGATCCCTTGCCCGAAGCGCTGGTTGAACAGTGGCCACTCACCGTCGCTGTGCGTTATGACGAAACCGTCAGGAATTTCGTCCACACCGAAAAGCTGGCAACGAATGAGAAATTTCAGATAGACCTCGGCTCTGCCTCACAGCAGATGTTTGCGGATACCCTCGGCGACATGTTCGCTGAGGTGATTGAAGTGACGGACGGTGCACCAGTGCCCAGCGTCGATTTGTTGATCGAGCCCAGCGTCACGGCTCTGGAGTTCGCGATTCCCTCACAAACGGTGACCAACGATTTTGCTGTTTGGATAAAATATGCGGTCAAGGTCTACGACACAACAGGCAAGTTACAAGCCGATTTTCCCGTACCGGCCTACGGCAAAGCGGCATCCGAATCCATGCTCGGCGGTAACCGTGCCGGACTCACCGCGGCAACGCGCCTGGCGTTACGCGATGCATCGACGCTGTTGCTGACCCGTTTTGATGTCGATGCCGGCATGCGCGGCAGACAATTACCCCGACGCCAGAATCCCACTGAGGAGAGTAGTGATGAGAACTGATGCCCAATGGCGTTGCGCGCTGAGCGTAGCCCTGGTTTTGATGGTCCTGTCTGGCTGTTCGACAACACGCAACGACAGTGTGACGAATTCGCCAATGCCCACCTACTCCGGAGAATCGGTCGTGGTCATGGCACGCAGCTACCATACCGGCAATAAGACCGAGAGCGACTTCACCCGGTGTATTGTCAATGAACTTCGGTCCGGGCAGAACAAGCTGAACATCATGCGTGGTGAAGATTTCATAGACGCGATGTATCCATGGTTTGAGCCTCGTACGGCTCCAAACGACATCGGCGATATGCCTAGGCTGATTCAAAACGAGAAAGTCGCAGCTCGAATGCGCGAGACCGGTGTGCGCTACGTTGTCTGGCTCGACGGCAATACGGAAATGCCTGGCGGCGGTGGCAGCATATCGTGCGCGGCGGGTGCGGGTGCAGCCGGGTGTTTTGGTTTTGCCTGGTGGGAAAATGACTCAGACTATGACGCCGCCGTATGGGACCTGGACGGTCAGAAGGAAGCAGGCAGTCTGGAAACCAAAGTGAATGGCACCTCCTACCTGCCTGCTATCGTGATTCCGATCCCGTTGATTGCCAGAACGCGCGCCAAGGCCTGCGATGCACTGGCAGAACAATTACAGCAGTTCATTCGATCGGGTAGTGCCGTACCGAGTGTGGCAGAAAACTAGCCGGAGCCCCGATGTTTGGATTTATCGCTAATTTTGTCCTGTTCCAGGCCTGCTGGTTGACTATTGTTGTGGGCGCTGCAAACGGCCTGCGCTGGCCCGGCTTTGTGCTGTGCCTGATCTTTCTGGGTTGGGAGCTTTATCGCAGTGCCAAGCCGCTGGCTCTGGTCAAATTGATCGGCTTGAGCCTGATCGGTGGTGTCATCGTTGATGGCGGCTACGTGATCTTTGATGTCGTCGATTACATACTGCCGGCCGGCCCGATCGCGCCGTGGTGGATCCTAGGCCTTTGGGTGGCATTCGCGTTGACCTTGACTACCTCAATGGGGTGGATGCGTGACCGACCGATTGTGGGCAGCGCAATGGCAGGGGTGGCAGCACCGTTATCTTACCTGGCCGGTTTCCACTTTGGTGCCATCACATTTCCACAAGGTCAGACTTTCGGTCTGCTGGTCGCGGCAGCCACGTGGATTCCAGCCATTTACTTGATGGTGATGGCGACTAATTGGCTGTTTGGCCCGACCGCCGCCAAACAGGCGGCGGTCGAATAACCTGCCCTAGACTAGGCTTTTAGCGGAATCCGTATCGTCTGCCCAACATAGATTTTGTCGGGGTCTTCGATGACTTCTCTATTTGCCTCGAATATTTCCATGTAAGCACTTGCTTTACCGTAATATTCTTTGGCTATTTTCCCGAGCGTGTCTCCGCTTTTGATCACATACATTTCGACCTTTTCCTCTACCTCTGCGGCAGGCGCCTCGCCAGCGGCGGCGGCAGGCGCCGCATTCGCGTTGGCTGCGATGGTCATCTTGGTGGTGTAAACGTCCGAGACGCCCTGGACGTTACCGGCCAGCAATGCACATTTTTGCATCGCAGCAGCGGATTCGCATTCACCGCTCAGACTGACGATGCCGTTATCAAACTCAACACCGAGGTCAGTGACACCCGGATTATTCGTTTCGATGAGCTCTTTGATCTTGCCGACCGCCTCATCCTGCGAATTAAACAAACGTTTGCCAATGTCTTTGGCGAAACCAAAAAGATCCATATCTCCCCCTTTTCAAATCGTCGCTGGCCGCTTCGATGCCAACGTATAAATGTGCTTACTTCAGAACGAAAGTCACTTTAAGAACGACGCGGAACTCTTTGATTTTGCCGTCTTCACAGATGACTTTTTGGTCTTTTACCCAAGCCCCTTCAATATTGTCGAGCGTCTCATTCGCACGCTTGACACCATTTTTGACCGCGTCCTCGAACGACTTGGTCGATGAGGCAATAATTTCAGTAACTCTTGCGACGCTCATGGCATCCCCCTTTCAAAGCAACAGATTTGGATTCGCGCGTCCCCGGCGCGTAAGCCAGCTTAGCAAATCTCACCGCCGCCGCAATTGTTGCCCGCTAGCGTGACACAACGCTTGGCCGAC
>JBCCZN010000110.1:0-9084 GCA_039187375.1 Pseudomonadota bacterium | reverse complement strand
GTTCGCGGGATTTGGCTTTTCCAGCACGCGACTGGCTGACAACAGTGTCGCCTTTACGCGAGTGTTCTCCGGCAGCCCCGCCGCCAACGGTGGCATTGAGCGCGGTCAGACACTGGTTGCGGTCGACGGCAGAACGGTCGCGGTAATCGATGCGGCCGAAGGGCTGGGTGAGGCCTTCGGACCTTCGGAAGAGGGCATCACCCGGACTTTGACCGTGCGCCGACAAGACAACACGACATTTGACGCCACGCTGACCAAGGCTGTCGTCACAATCGATCCGGTACCCCAGTCGCGGGTGATCAATTTCAATGGCGCGCGCTACGGTTATTTGGAATTCGCCACGTTCATCAGCACCGCCTCGAGCGAGTTAGAGGCTGCCTTCGGCGAGTTCAACAATCAGGGGATCACCGATCTGATTCTCGACCTTCGCTACAACGGCGGGGGACTCGTCAGCATCGCCAATGAACTAGGCGATTATTTGGGCGGCTCAGTCGCCAACGGGCTGGTATTTTCCGAAACGCTGTTTAACCGGCTAAACACGGCGAGCAATTCAGTTGAGCGCTTTGGTCGCCTGGCGCAATCGATGAACCTGTCGCGTCTGGTGGTGATCACCACCGGCGGCACCGCGTCCGCCAGTGAGCTGGTCATCAACAGCATGGAGCCGCACGTGCAGGTGCAGCTTGTTGGCGCCGACACCTTTGGCAAACCGGTAGGTCAGGTCGGTGTGACCTTTTGCGAGAAAATCTTGCGTCCGACGGCATTCGAGACGGTCAACAGTCTTGGCAATGGCCAGTATTTCGGTGGCCTGCCGGTCGATTGTGCCGCAGATGATGACTTGACCTTGCCAACCGGCGACGTCAATGAAGCGTCTACCGCTGCGGCGATCGCATTGCTAAACACCGGCAGTTGCCCGGTGGTGTCACTGCCCAATGGGGCACAAAAGACGCTGGCCGACGTCAGGGCTTTCCGTCCAGAACAGCCCAGGACGGTCGCGCAGGCTACGGCCTACGCCTGGTAGTACGGCTGGCATCCGTCCGATTACCGCCGCTTTGAGCCGATCACTGCCTGCGCCGGATGCGGCACTGGCGGCGCATAGCGAGGCGGTCGTTGAGCACATCCGCAGCGCGATACGGTGCGCTGATGGTCAGCTGCCCTTCAGCGAGTTCATGCATCTGGCGTTGTATGCGCCGGGCTTTGGCTATTACGTCAGCGGCACCCAAAAGTTTGGTGAAGGCGGCGACTTCATCACCGCACCGGAAGTCTCGCCGCTGTTCGGCGATGTGCTGGCCGCGCAGTGCGCTGCGGTAGCCGATAGGCTCGGGCAGGCGATCGAGATTGTCGAATATGGCGGTGGCAGTGGCCGATTGGCGGCGTCGATTCTGCAGCGTCTTGCACAGCTTGAGCGCTTGCCGACGTACTACACATTGATTGAGGTCAGCGCAGAGCTGCGCGCACGCCAACGCGCCTGCGTTGAACAGGCTTGCCCGGAACTGGCGGGGCGACTGCGCTTCGTTGATGCGCCGCAACCCGAGTCGGTGCGCGGCGTCATCATCGCCAACGAGGTCATGGATGCGCTGCCCTGCGAGAGATTCCGGATTGGCGAATCGGCGGTGTTGCAGGCGGTCGTGATCGAGTCCGATGAGGGGCTCACCATTGATTGGTGCGAGGCGCCGCCGGCGTTGGCAGAAGAGGTTGAGCAGCTGCAAGCGGCGTTAGGCGAGCGCTTGCCGGTCGGCTATGTCAGTGAGTTGACACCGAGTCTGGACGGTTGGCTGCGCACCGTATCCGACTCGCTTGTCCAAGGGGTCATCTTGCTGGCGGATTATGGTGCCGATCGGCACACCTTATACGCCGCCGAGCGACTCGCCGGCACGTTTCTGTGTCACTACCGTCAGCACGCACACGAGGATGCGATGTGGTTGCCCGGCGGTCAGGATCTCACAGCCTGGGTTGATTTCAGTCGTGCAATAGAGGCGTTGGATGCCGCCGGATTGTGTTATCTCGGCTATACCACCCAATCGCAGTTTTTGTTGTCAGGTGGGCTGTTCGAGGCGCTGCAAGCCAGAGCGGCAGACGCGCAGCCTGCGTTGTCGCGTGGCGTGAAAACGCTTACATTGCCCGGCGAGATGGGAGAGCGATTTAAATTTCTGGGCGTACATAAGCATTGTGATGTGCGCCTGCCCGGGTTTAGCGGGCGTGACTTTGGGCACCAGCTATGACCTGGCTTGAGATCATCGTGCTCGCCATCGTGCAGGGGATGACCGAGTTTTTGCCGATCTCAAGCAGCGGGCATTTGATTCTGGTGCCGGCGCTGGCGGGTTGGTCTGATCAGGGCATCGCGTTTGACGTGGCGGTTCATGTTGGCACGCTGGCGGCCGTCGTCTGGTTTTTCCGCGACGATATTGCGCGCATGGTGCAGGCGTTTATCGGTCAGTGGCGCGCAGAGCGCACGGCGCTCGAAGTGCAGGATGCGCGGCTGGCCTGGTATCTGATTCTGGCCACGATTCCCGTTGGGCTGGTTGGGCTTTTGGCGCGCGATCTGGTCGAGGCGTACTTGCGCTCACCATTGATCATTGCTGTAACGACCGCCGGCTTTGGTGTGTTGTTGTTCTTGGCAGACCGCTATGGCAGCAAATTACGCACGCTGTCCGAGATGCATCGACGTGATGCCTTCCTGGTGGGCTGTGCGCAGGTGATGGCGCTAATTCCGGGAACATCGCGATCCGGGATCACGATGACGATGGCGATGACGCTGGGATTGACGCCGCAAGCCGCAGCTCGCTTTTCATTCCTGATGTCGATTCCGGTTATTACGCTTGCCGGCACTGTGATGGTGTTGAAGCTGCTCGGCTCGCCGGGTGCGGTTGATTGGCGCGCATTGATCGTCGGCACCATGTTGTCGGGCATCGTTGCCTATCTGACGATCACATTTTTTTTACGCATCATCGCCGGGATCGGCATGCTGCCATTCATGATCTATCGGCTGTTACTGGCTGCTGTCATTGTTATCGTGCTCGTCTGACGTTGATACGAACTGCGCTTTGAATGCAGCAATGCTGCCGATACGCGCCTTGCGCAACGCCTCACCGAATGCCGCACCGGTGTGTCCTTGCGCGGCGATGTCTGCGTTGCGTACCGTCTGTGCTGCGGCAAACGCGCCCCTGACATAGTCAGCCTGTGGGTAGGCGCGTGACTCAAAACCGGTACGACCGCGTGCATCGGCCTCGCAGGCGATGACAAAGCGCTCCAGTTGTGCCGGATCGCGAAATGCGCCAATGCTGTCCAGCACCTTAAGCAGTGTTTTGGGTTTCAGTGTTGTGGCGCGATGGCAGTGGGTATGAAACTCGGCGACGTCCGCGGCCAGTTTCCGGAATCGTTTCGGCGCACGCAGTTTGTCGCAAAATTCCGCCGCGAGATCACGCGAGCGACGCTCATGTCCATGATGGCTGGGCCACTGATCTTCTGGCGTCGTGGCCTTACCCAGATCGTGCACCAGCACCGCAAACCGCACACTGACATCGTCGGTCATCGATGCCGCAGCATCCAGCGACAGCAGCGTGTGCAGGCCGGTGTCCACCTCCGGATGCCATTGTTCGGGTTGCGGTACACCGAACAGCGCATCGACTTCCGGGAACACCACCGAGAGGGCGCCGCAGGCGCGTAATACGCTGAAGTAAATCGACGGTCGCACGGCACTTAATGCGCGCTCGGTTTCGGACCAGACCCGCTCAGGTGTCAGCGAGTCCAGCTCTCCGCCGGCGCTCATTCGGGCCAGTAATCGCATCGTATCGTTCGCGATTGTCATTCCCTGCGGTACGAAGCGCGCGACAAAACGTGCCGCACGCAAGACACGCAGTGGGTCTTCGACGAAGGCGTCGCTGACATGTCGCAGCACGCGCTGCGTTAAATCCTCGGCGCCACCAAACGGGTCGATAAGCTGTCCCGCGGGGGTCTCGGCGATGGCGTTGATGGTGAAATCCCTGCGCAACAAGTCATCTTCGAGCGTGACGCTGGTCGTGCTATCAAATGCAAACCCTTGGTGTCCGGCCTGGGTTTTGCGCTCGGTGCGGGCCAGCGCATACTCTTCACCGGTGTCCGGATGTAAAAACACCGGGAAGTCATTGCCGACCTGTTTAAAGCCACGCGCTTTCAGGTCAGATGCCGTGGCGCCCACGACAACCCAATCACGATCCTTTATGGGTAAGCCCAGTAGCCGATCGCGTACCGCACCACCGACAAGATAAATGTCCAGACCATCTGTAATTGACATGATCACCAGTGTACCCAAACGGGGACGTCGCGCGTGGTTTACGGGGTTGTTGGTGGTCGTGACGATCGGCCTTAGCGCACCGCTTGGCGGGTGTTATTACTGGCAAGCGGCGCGCGGTCAGGTGCAACTGCTCAGCGCACGCGAACCCATCGCTGAGGTGGTTGCTGATGCCCAAACGCCGATGGCGATTCGAGACAAATTGCGCCTCTCGCAGCGCGCGCGGGTGTTTGCGCATACGCAGCTGGCACTGCCGAATAATGGCAGCTACACCAGTTTTGTCGACCTGCAGCGCGACTATGTTGTGGTCAACGTATTTGCCGCGCCGGAGTTTTCGCTCGATCCCAAGACTTGGTGTTATCTGTTTATTGGCTGTCTGGCCTATCGCGGTTATTTCGATGAGCAGGCCGCACTGCGCTACGCCAGTAAACTGACCGAGCGGGGTTTTGATGCTGTCACCGGCAAGGTGCCTGCGTATTCCACGCTTGGGCGATTCCAGGATCCGGTGCTCTCGACGATGCTCAATCGCAGCGACGAAGGGCTTGTTGCGTTGTTGTTCCATGAGCTGGCGCATCAGGTGGTCTATGTCGATGGCGATACGGGATTCAATGAGTCCTTCGCCAGTTTTGTCGCGTCCGAAGGTCTGCGTTTGTGGCGTCGCCAACATGCGCTCGACTCGGGCGAAGGCGCGGCATCGGATCGTGCGCAAGCGGCACGTACACGTGCGCTTCGTCAACGACGACGCGAGCTGATCGACTCAGTGCGAGATCAGCTTGGCGAGATTTATATCTCTGAGCGCGCCGATTCGGCGAAGCGCACGGCCAAAGCGCAAGTGTTTACGCAGTTGGCGCAGGATTGGGTTGCAGCGGGTTTGTCGGGCGGTGCACCGTCCAATAATGCCGCCTTGGTACCGGTATCGCTCTACGATGATCTGACGCCGGCATTCGCGCGGGTGTTCGTGCGGTGCGAACAGTCGTTCGAGTGTTTCTATGCGCAGGTCATCGCGCTCGGTGAGATTAGCGACCGGGCTGCGCGGCGCGAGGCGTTGGCCGCAGCTCAGTTGCTGCCAGACCCCAGATAGCCCGGAACGATCGTCTCCATCGAGGTGGCCTCGATGCCCAATGCGGCCAGCCCATCCTGATCGCAAATGCTGTGGACCATCAGCGAGCGCAGGTTGTCGGTCGACAGCGGTTTGCCGGGCACGAAATCGAAAATGCGAGCCTGGACCTTGGCGACTGAGTCCGGTAAGCCGATGATCCAGCGTCTGAGGTTCAATTGGTTTTGCACGTATTGCACCAGCTCGCGCAGCGAATAGACTCGCGGCCCACACAGTTGATAGCGCTGGCCGATCGTGTCGTGATTCTCCAGTGCGATACGAAACGCCTTGCAGACATCACCCACGTAAACGGGTGCGAAGCGGGCGTTGGGTCTTGCCAGTGGCATCACCGGTGAGAGTTTGAGCAGACTGGCAAATCGATTGATGAACGAATCGCCGGCGCCAAAGATCACCGACGGCTGGAAGATCGTCCAGGCCAGATCGGTGGTCGGCACCGCAGCGATGGCGTCCTCCGCCAAGCCCTTGCTCTTCAGATAATCGGACGGACCCTTTTTGCTGTTCGCCTTTAATGCACTCATCTGCAGCAAGCGCGTGACGCCTGCGCTTTGTGCCGCGGCCAAGACGGATCGGGTCAGCGCTTCGTGGGCGACGTAAAACCCCTTGCCGCCATGATGGCCGGTTTCATTGAGAATGCCGACCAGATTAATCACAACCTCGACATCACGGAACAAAATCTCGAGTGCAGCGGGGTCATGTACATCGGCGGTCACCAATCGTACTTGCGGTATGACGGCCAGCCGACGCGCACGCTCGCGATTGCGCGTGGGCACGACGATTGAATATCCATGGCGTGCGAGCTCGCTAGCCAGAGCCCGGCCGACAAAACCGGTGCCGCCAAGAATGACGCACCGCTTGTTATTAATCATCTAACTGCCTGAGTCCTGACCCAAGACGCCTGAGTATATGTCACCTTGCGAATTTAGCGATGTCAGTTTTGGTGCCAGCGTCTGCTGCAAGCGCACCACGGTTGCGCCACGTCGCCAGGCATAGACAATTTCTGCAAATAGAACGCGCTCGACATAGCGTCGGGTTTCGTCGTAGGGAATCGTCTCGATCCAGGCATCAATCGGCAACGAACTCGCATCATCGAGCCAGCGTTGCGCGCGATTCGCACCGGCGTTGTAGGCGGCGGTGGCGACCGCGGGATGCGCGAACCGTGCTTGCAAGGCGGCCAAATGCGAGGCGCCCAGATCGATATTGACGGCAGGCTCAAACAAAGAGGCGTTGCCGGCCCAACGTGCGCCATTGGCGCGAGCCTGGCGTTGCGCTGTCGCTGGCATGAGCTGCATCAAACCATGTGCGCCTGCCGATGACACCGCGCGCGGATCAAAGCCGCTTTCGGTGCGCGCGATGCCACGAATCCAGTCCGCCGAGATCGTGTAGCGATTCGCGGCGCCGGAAACTGCTGCGTCATGCGCCAATGGGAAGCGTAATGTCAGCGCGTCGAATCGCTGCGCGCGTGCCAGCGCGGCGAATGTCTCGACATGCCAGCCCCAACCATGCGTCAAATGCGCAAGCGTCCAATCATCCAGATCAGGATTGGCGTAAACAAATGCGCGCCACTCCGCGTTGGCGCGTGCCGGTTGTCCCACAGCCAGTAATTCGGCGACGCGCTGTACCGCTGGTAGCGCCGCAATCTGCGTCAATTGTTGTGTATCAATCGTCGCGTCATCGGGACGAAACTGATAGGGCAGGTCAAGATAATCGGCAGCCATGAAACCATGGAAGCTGCGCTCTTCGGCCAGCGCCTCCAGCAGACCTCGGCCGGCGTCAATCTGGCCACTGCGCACCAGCGCTAATCCCTCCCAGTAACGCCAGCGATCAATCGCGGCGCTCGCCATTGGCATGCGACCAATCGCACGCAGTACGCCCGGCCAGTCGCCTTTTGCAATCGCTGCGCGCGCCGTCCAGTCGAGCACGCGCGCATCACGCTGCTCGGCCGGCAGCTCGCGCAACCACTGTCCGGCGTCGTTGATACGATCCTGAGCGCCCGCCAGTGCAATGAACCGGTTTGTTTGAGCGCGAGTCGTGTCATCGACGCGACGCCCGACACGTTGCCAGGCTGACTTCGCAGCAATGGGGTCGCGCAGTGCGACGCGACGCGTCGCGTACGCCAACAGGGCCGGGGCGTCACTGGCCAATGGCTGTGCTAACAGGCGCTCCGGATTGCTGGCCGCCAGTCGCCAACGCCGGACCGCTTGTTGTGCCGCCGTATCCAGCATCCCGGCCAGATACGCGGCCAATGACCAGCGGCGCGCATCCAGTGCGAGTTGCATCCGGGCACGCACATCGTCGCGAGTGATCACGCCGCGAGCGCGCAGCGTGTTGAATGGTGAATCGCAGGCATCGTGTTGGCTGCGCCCGACGCGCCACAGTGCGCGAGCCCGGCTAGCGATTCGCGCATCAGACCAGCGCAATCGATTGTCCAGTGCTGCGGCCAATGCCTGGCAATGCAATGCGGCGTCTTTGCCGCCAGCGTAGTGTGCTTCAAACCATTCGGAGAACTCAGCCCAGCGCCGCTCGCGTGCCAGTGCACTGACGAATCGATATCGCAGTCGCTGAGCTGGTTTGAGTGAGGGGTTGTCTCGGATAAACGTGCGGATCGCATCCAGCGGTGCGGTACCGAATTGATCCGCGGCGACATACCAGGAATAGCGCGCAGCCACGAGATCTGGCCACAACGGGTAGTCACGCAGCAATGATTTTTGCGCCGTGGTGAAGCGCCATTGTCCGTCGACGACATCGTCCCAAACGGCCACAAAGGCGGCACGCTGGGCTGCACGCCGTTCGCCGGGTTGCTCAGCCAGCGCCGGGCAGGCTAGCGCCCACCCGGCGGCTACCAAGGCCAGGGTCAGCCGGCGGATGGTCCGCAGCGCTGACCCGTTAATCACGGTACAAACTTGCGCAATTGCGAACGCCCGTCGCGTTCGATCTCGATGAAGATCGGATTGTTGCTGAACGTTGAGGTGATGTTGCGGAAGTCGCTGAGCGAGTTCACGCGTTGACGATTCACAGCAATCACACGATCGCCAGCACGCAGGCCAAAGCCGAACGCCGGGCTGTCCTCTTCAACGCTCACCACGCGCACGCCGTTGTCGTCTTCGAACGTGGCGCCCTCAAGTCCGGCGTGTAAATCACCGGCATTGGCCGACAGGCGGGCATTGAGTTCGCCCAGCTGGGCATTAAAGCGTTGCACCTTGCCGTCGCGCAGCGCTGTGACCGTCACCGAGTCACCGGAGCGTAACAGTCCAATGGCGTTGCGCAGCTCATTCGCAGAGTCGACTTTTTCGCCATTGACGGCGGTGATGATATCGCTGACCTCGATGCCAGCCTTCTCAGCGGCCGAGCCGGGGGTGACCGACGCGACCATGGCGCCGCTGATGTTCTTCAGACCCATGATCTCGGCGGTTTGGGCGTTGACCGTTTCGATCGACACGCCGAGCAAACCGCGCCGCACCTCACCGAAGTCGATCAACTGGCGCATGATGCTGGTGGCCATGTTCGACGGGATGGCAAAGCCGATGCCGACGTTGCCGCCCGAGCGCGAGATAATCGCCGAGTTGATGCCGACCAGTTCGCCGGCGAGATTGACCAGTGCACCGCCGGAGTTGCCCGGGTTGATCGACGCATCGGTCTGGATGAAGTCTTCGTAACCGGCACCGATACCGCTGCGACCCAGTGCGCTGACGATGCCTGAGGT
>JBCCZN010000109.1:0-9117 GCA_039187375.1 Pseudomonadota bacterium | reverse complement strand
GAAATTTCCTCATCCAGTATCCGTGCGCTGATCGCAGCAGGTCATGATCCACGCTACCTGTTGCCTGAGCGGGTTCGGGCGAAATTGACCGCCGAGGAATGCTACAGTTCGCTACAGCGAAGATCATGAGCGAAGGAGCGTCCCGCTTGTCTCAAGACCCGGCCGTTGTCGCCGAACAAATTGTCACCGCGCTTGAAGATGCCAAAGCGCAGAATATTCGCAAGATCGATGTGCGCGGCCACACAAGCATGACCGATTTTATGATCGTCGCCAGCGGCACCTCTGACCGGCACGTCAAATCGGTGGCAGGCAATCTTGTCGAAACCATGAAAAAGGCAGGTCTGCGTCCGCTCGGTGTAGAGGGCGAAAACGATGGTGAGTGGGTGCTCGTCGATCTGCAGGATGCGTTGGTACATGTGATGCTGCCGCGTGTGCGCGAGTTTTATAACCTGGAGAAACTCTGGGATATCGCACCGGCTGTGGCGGCCGATGACAGCGACGCGCCGTAGTGCGTGTCAGTCTGTTGTGCGTTGCCAATCGGCCATCCGGCTGGTTGTGTGACGCGACAGAGCGATACACCAAACGTCTGCCGCGCGCCTGGCGATTTTCCATCGATTTGATTGCCCCATCCCGTCGCCGGCACTCGGCCGATGAGCGCAAGGACGAAGAGTGGCAGTTGATCTCAAAACGTCTGCGTGATGGCGACAAACTGGTGTTGCTCGATGAGCGCGGCAAAGGTCTGACCAGTCGTAAGGTGGCTGCACAACTGGCTGCTTGGCAGCATGATGGCGAAGATCTGGTGTTTGTAATCGGTGGCCCGGATGGTATTGCCGCGCAGGCCACGCGTCGCGCAACGGCGACATGGAGCGTGTCACCCATGACGCTGCCGCATGAACTGGCGCGACTGTTGCTGGTCGAACAATTGTATCGTGCTCATACTCTGATCGAAGGTCATCCCTATCACCGTGACTGACGCTGCCTCGCCAACAGGGTTAATTCTTGCGTCCGGCTCGCCACGCCGGCGCTCGTTATTGCAGGCGCTCGGTTTGTCGATTCAGGTGGTGCATCCGGATATTGACGAGACGCAACAGGCCGAAGAATCGGTGATCGAATACGTGACGCGAATGGCGTTGGAAAAGGCTAGTGCTGGCCGTGCTCTGACCGATTCGCCATTGCCACTGGTGGCCGGTGATACCGTGGTTGCGCTCGGCGAGCAGGTGTTTGGTAAACCCGTCGATCGGGATGATGCGGTTCGCATGCTGGTCGAGCTGGGCGGTCGTACGCATAGCGTACATACCTCGGTTGCGGTGGACTACGATTGCAATGTTGCGTGCTCTGTCGTCTCCTCGGCGGTGACATTCATGCGAATATCGGAGGCGACGGCGGCCGCCTATTGGGATAGCGGTGAGCCAGCGGACAAGGCGGGCGCTTATGGAATACAGGGTCTGGGCGCAAGATTTGTTGAACACTTGGCTGGCAGTTATTCAGCGGTGATGGGTTTGCCGGTACACGAGACCGCGAATCTGCTTAGCGATTGCGGCATTGAGATTTTTGGACAGGCGACAACATGAACACAGTGCGCGAGGAAATTCTGGTCAATGTGACCCAAAGCGAACAGCGCGCAGCGATTGTCGAAAACGGCATCTTGCAAGAAGTGTTTATCGACCGCGCGTCACGGCGCGGGCTGGTCGGCAATCTCTATAAAGGTCAGGTAAAGCGAGTCCTGCCGGGTATGCAGGCGGCGTTCATTGAGATTGGGCTGGAGCGCACGGCATTCCTCCATGCGTCGGATATTTCCAAGCCAAGCCAAGACGAGGCCAGTGAAGACACAATGATCGTCAGTGCACCGGATACACCGATCGCGGAGCTGGTTAAAGAAGGCGGCGAGATTCTGGTGCAGGTGTTGAAGGACCCGATGGGAACCAAGGGTGCCAGACTGACGACATTCGTCACCCTGCCATCGCGCTATCTGGTGATGCTGCCTGGCAACAGCACGCGTGGTGTTTCAGCACGAATCGAAGACGAGAACGAACGCGATCGATTACGCGATATTCTTGACGATATCGTACCCGACGATTGTCGCGACGGTTATATCGTGCGCACGGCTGCGGAGGGCGCCAGCTATGACGCGCTCAGGGCGGATCTGATGTTCCTGCAGCGTCTGTGGGAGGGCATCGTAGAGCGTGCGGGGTCGACATCCGGCGGGCAACTGGTGCACAAAGATCTGCCGCTAATGCTCAGAATTTTACGTGATCGGGTACAGCACGACGTCGAGCGGATACGGGTCGATTCAGAACAAGCGTTTGAGCAAATGCGCGAGTTTTGTAAGGCGTTTCTGCCGCCATTGAATGACAAGATTGAGCTGTATACGGGCCGCCGTCCGATCTTTGATTTGCATGGTGTTGAGGAAGACCTCAGCCGTGCGCTCGGTCGCAAGGTGGATTTGAAGTCCGGTGGCTATTTGATTTTTGATCAGACTGAGGCGATGACCACCGTAGATGTCAATACCGGCGGATTCGTTGGCAATCGCAGTCAGGAAGAAACGCTGTATCGCACCAACCTTGAGGCAGCGGTGGCCATTGCGCGGCAACTGCGGCTGCGCAATCTTGGTGGCATCATCATTATCGACTTCATTGACATGATCGAACCCAGCCATCGCGACAAGGTGCTGGAGGCGCTGCAACGCGCATTGGCAGCGGACAACGCTAAGACCCAGGTCATGCCGGTGTCGCCACTAGGTCTGGTTGAAATGACACGTAAGCGTACGCGCGAAAGTCTGGAGCATGTGTTGTGCGATAGCTGTCCGACCTGTGATGGACGCGGGTCGGTCAAGACGGCGCAAACGGTCTGTTATGAAATCTTCCGCGAAATCCTGCGTCAACACCGACAGTTCAACTTTGATGAGTTATTGATTCTGGCGCATCAGGATGTGGTTGAGATGTTGCTCGACGATGAATCCGCGGCACTGGCGGAGCTGAGCGAGGCGACCGATAGCAATATCCGATTACAGCACGAGCAGCTGTTTACACCGGATCACTACGACGTCGTGGTGCTGTAGGCGCAGGGCGATGCTGCGGCGAGTTGCTAAAGCGCTAGGTTATACGTTGGCGGTGTTGACCGTCTTGCTGGCGCTGGCTGTGGGTTTGCTGCGCCTCGCGTTGCCCCAATTGCCGCAGTATCAGGACGAAATCACTGGCCAAATCGCAGCTGCAATCAACGGCGATATTCGCTTTGCCAGTCTCGATGCGCGCTTGCGTTGGCACGGACCAGAGCTGGTCTTTCGCGATGTTGTGATCGGGCCTGAACTGAACGGTCAGACGATTGATGCGCTGCAAATTGATGAAATCACCGTCACCGTGTCGCTGAGTGCACTAACCTTCGGGCAACGCATTCAAATTCGCCGAATCGGTATCAATGGCACACAACTTGAAATCGTGCGCGATGCGCAAGGTGTTTTAGTACAGGCCATGCGTGTGGTACGCGCGGCGTCAACGGCAGAGACGTTGGAAGAGGCTGTTGATGTCAGCGCTGTAGACCGCCAGTCGCTGCCGTTTGGTGACAGTGTGGATGTGTCGATTCGCAACATCAGTGTGTCGCTGGAGCAACGCACTTGGCAACGCGAACCGGTCACAATTAGGCTCTCCAGGGGTTCGCTGCAACTCTCATCGGATGAGCTGCAACTGAATGCCTCATTGAATCAACCGGACGATGAGTCGGCACAAGCGGACCTGTTTGTCAGTGGTGTCATTCAGGATTGGTCGGTTGACGGATTATTGAGCAGTGACTGGCAGGTCAATGTTGATCTGGAGGAGCTCTCAGCCAAGCTGGCACGCGATGTGTTACCGCCGGACTGGCGACTGCCATTAAGCGGCACAGCCGACGTGGAAGCTGATGCACAGTTCGGCAGTGGTACGCTGACTGCTGCCAACGTCTTGCTGGATGCAGACAGTCTGGAACCACCTGATGGTGGACCCCTGTCGTCGGTTTCCGGTCGCGCTGAGTGGTCCCGCAATAGTACGGGATGGCTGTGTTCTGTTTCCGATTTCATTGTCGGTGTCTCCGATCGGCGATGGCCGGCAGCATCGGCACAGTTCAGCTCCCAGACAGCAAAAAATGCCCGCCGAATCGGACTGCGTTTCGACAATATCACCGTTTATGATTTGCCTTATTTCGCGTCATTCCTGCCGCGTTCGTTAGCTGAAACACTGCTCGCCACTCAGGTCGATGGCACCCTTGTGCGGGGCGAGGGTTTTGTTGAGCTGGAGCCACAGGCAGATTTAGTTGATTTGTCATTAATGGCGATTCGCGATTATGAGCTGTCGTTGGATTTTGTTGGTGTCGGACTGGCACCGATAGGTTCGATTCCAGGTTTTGAGAACATCACTGGCGGTCTGCGCATGTCGAGTGACACCGGTAGTTTGACGCTGGATACCGTTGCTGCAAGCGTGATGCCGGCGGCGCTGGTTAGCGCACCGATCCCAATCGACAAACTGGTGGGCACCTGGGTCTGGCGCCGACAGCCTGATGCCTGGTCTGTCGTGTCCGATGCCATCCAGTTGCAGAGCGCATCGATTGCAATGCGCAGTCGATTCGAAATGACATTGCCGGATGCGACATCGGTTCCCAATGTTGATATCAGCGCGGACTGGTCGGTGGGCGATGTCACCGACGTCAATCCATGGTTGCCCGATCGCGTACTGCGCGACAAGTTGATTGAGTGGTTGCGTAATGCGCTGGTCGCTGGTCGGGTTGTCGATGGCAAGGCGCGTCTTGCTGGCTCATTGGACCAATTTCCTTTCGATGACGGGCAGGGTCAATTCGAGGCGTCGTGGCGTGCCGAAGACGTGACGCTCAGCTATGGGCGCGAATGGCCGCTGCTGACCGAGGTGAGCGCCGAGGTGGAGTTTGACCGCCGCAGTTTACGCAGCGTGCGCAATAGTGGTTTGCAGGGGCGCGTGCCGTTTCGCGATGCCGTTGCTGCCATTGAGGACCTGACTCAGGGAGAGCTTGTGATCCAGGCCGAAGGTCAGGCGCCTCTGGATGCGATTCACGAGTTCGTCGGTGCGACACCGATCGTGAAACTGCTCGGCGGACAGCACAAGAATATCGTGGTGTCAGGACAGGCTAATTACGCGCTGGATCTGATGGTGCCATTAAAGCAGGTCAAGAACTTTGAGGTCACGGTGCGCTCGCGCGTCACCAATGCCAGTTTTGCGCTCGACTATCTGCCGTTTGGTGTGAGCGACATGCAGGGAGACGTGCGAGTTGATCGCTCGGGTGCCTATGCCGATGGCATAAGAGGGGAGCTGCTTGGTGAGCCTATCCAGTTCTCGATGCAACCGCTGGATCGCGGCGATATCGGAGGCTTGCAGATCGCTGCGCAGGGTGTGCTGTCTGACGTCGCGCTGATCAATGATCTGAGGTTGCCGCTGCAAGATCGACTCGATGGGCGCGTTAACTACCAGGCGTCGGTCTCATTGCCCAAGGGTAAGCGGGGCACACCCGTCGAAGCACAACGGTTGCCCGTAAATGTCAGTATCGAATCGACGGGCGAGGGGCTCGCAATCGATCTGCCGTATCCAGTCGGCAAGCAGACCAGCGAGTGGTTACCGGCGTCGTTGAGTATTGACATCCTCGATGACATTACGGTCTCTGGTAGTCTCGGTGGCACGGTCGATGTGGCCGCGTTTCTGCAGCGCAGCGATGCTGAGAATGCGTTTCAGATCGAGCGCGCAACGCTGCATTTTGGTGACGGCGAGGCACTGCTATCAGTAACGCCAGGGCTCTACGTCGATGGTGCTATCGATCGATTGCGGTTGGGCGATTGGTTGTCGCTGCAACTCTCCGAAGGCGGTTGGCTGACCGATAACCTCACCAGTGCTGCGGTGTCGGTCGGAGACTTGTATTTGTTCGGGCAGCGCATTCGTGACGTGACCGGCTCGTTGCAACGGATTGCAGATGATTGGTTGATCGATGTCCAGTCGCCGGCGATTACCGGTACAGTCTCGGTGCCGACTGACTTGAACAGTGGCGCGCCCGTCGTATTTGATATGCGGCGATTGGCACTGCTTGAGTCAGATCCGCTGGCCAGTGGAGAAACCGATCCAACCGGTATTCCGCCGCTGCGGGTACGAGCCGAGTCGTTTGCACTCGGTCAGCGCGAGTTCGGCCGACTCGATGCCACTGTCGACAAGGTTGAGGCGGGGTTGATTGCAACGGAAGTCCTGACATCGGGCAACGGCTTTTCGCTGCAGGGTGATGCCACCTGGCTTCGCGATTCCGATGAAGAAAAAGGCTCCAGGACAGCGCTACGATTGGATGTTAAAAGCGATAACGTTCAACAGATGATGGCGTCACTGGGCTATAGCCCGGGTGTCAACTCAAACAACCTGACGTCGATCGTTGACGTGTCCTGGGATGGTGGTCCAGGGGAGGACTTTATTGAGTTTCTCGATGGAGATGTTTCGATCAGCATTGTCGATGGCACTCTGGACGAGGTCGATCCGGGCGCCGGGCGTGTTCTCGGACTGATCAGCGTCGCCGAGCTGCCACGGCGCCT
The DNA here is from genome assembly GCA_039187375.1 of Pseudomonadota bacterium. Classification (GTDB taxonomy): domain Bacteria; phylum Pseudomonadota; class Gammaproteobacteria; order Steroidobacterales; family Woeseiaceae; genus CALBPI01. Next base: position 2,558 of record JBCCZN010000109.1, on the reverse strand, counting down.
TGCATTGGATTTTCGCGACGTATTCCGCAAGGGATTCAATTTTGACACCCTGAGTGGCGACTTCCGTCTGGTCAATGGCGAGGCCTATACCTGCAATCTGTCACTGCAGGGCGCCTCCGCAGATGTCGGCATCATTGGACGCGCCAGCCTGTTCCGGCGTAACTACAATCAAACGGCAATCGTCAGTGTGAAGGTGGGCAACACACTGCCGGCGGTCGGAGCGGTGGTTGGCGGTCCACAGGTGGGCGCAGTGTTATTCCTGTTCAGTCAGATTTTCAAAAAACCGCTGCAGAGCATGTCGCAGATTTACTATCAAATTAATGGCAGCTGGGATGAGCCCAGTATAGACCGCACCGATTCGGATCGGTTCGTGGCCACCGCCGAGCTGGCCGGTTGCCTGATTGACGAAGCGGGCTGATGCGTTAACCCCTGCAGATCGGGTAACCTCCGCGGTCAGGGTTTGATGATGGAAATGCGCATGACAGACACCAAGGGTCAGTCCAACTTGATGCCAGGTACGTTGCTGGGCGATGCGGATCTTGCGCCGGCTGCGTTGGATCGTGCGCTGGCCGAGGTGTTATCGCACCAAATCGATCAGGCGGATATCTACTTGCAGCGCAGCGAGAGTGAAAGCTGGACGCTGGAAAACCAAATCGTTCGGGATGCGGGCTTCTCGCAGGATCAAGGCCTGGGTGTACGCGCTATTCACGGCGACAAAACCGGCTTTGCTTATGCTGACGATTTATCGCTGCCGGCGCTCAGCACTGCGGCAACCACCGCGCGAGCGATAGCGCGTGCCGGCCAGCACGCCGGTACCCAAGCGTTGGCGCCGCGCACCGCGCCGGCCCGCTATGAGTCAACCAGTCCGCTGAAATCGATTACTGATGTGCAAAAAACCGAGCTGCTGAGGTCACTGGACGCCTATGCGCGTTCACTGGATCCGCGCATCGAACAAGTGGTGGTGACGCTGGCGGCGAATCACGATGACATCGTGGTCGCTGCAGCCGATGGTCGGCTGGTCGCCGACGCACGGCCATTGGTGAGATTAAATGTCAGAGTAATCGTCAACGCCAACGGGCGGCGTGAACAAGGGTATGCCGGTGGCGGCGGGCGTTATGCGCTGCACGAGTTCATCGACAAGAATCTCGGCCGTGAATTCGTAGACGAGGCGGTTCGTCAGGCATTGGTGCAAATCGAGGCAATCGCTGCCCCGGCTGGCACCATGCCGGTCGTGCTCGGGCCAGGCTGGCCGGCGGTGTTGTTGCATGAGGCGGTCGGCCATGGTCTAGAGGGTGACTTCAATCGCAAGGGCACCTCGACCTTCAGCAACCGCGTTGGCGAGCAAGTGGCGTCGCCGCTGTGCACGATCGTCGATGATGGCACTTTAATGCACCGTCGGGGCTCTTTGAGCGTTGACGATGAGGGCACCCCTACACAGGTGACCACGTTAATCGAGAACGGCATCCTGAAAGGTTATATGCAGGATGAGATGAACGCCCGGTTGATGGGTGTGGCCAGCACCGGCAACGGCCGTCGACAGTCCTATGCGCACTTGCCGATGCCACGTATGACGAACACCTACATGCTCAATGGCAAACATGATCCGCAAGAAATCATCGCGTCCGTAAAGCATGGCCTGTACGCGCCTAACTTTGGCGGTGGACAGGTCGACATTACGTCAGGCAAGTTCGTGTTTTCGGCCAGTGAGGCCTATTTGATCGAGAACGGCAAGCTCACCGCGCCGGTAAAAGGGGCCACATTGATTGGCAACGGGCCGGAGGTGCTGCAGAAAGTGAGTATGGTCGGTGATGATCTGAGTCTGGATTCAGGGGTTGGCGTCTGTGGCAAAGAGGGGCAGTCAGTTCCGGTCGGCGTCGGTCAGCCCACACTGAAGATCGATGAGATCACAGTTGGGGGTACGCAATAACGCATCATTGGCGTTATGTTGAAGCGCAGCCGCGGTAGCTGTGATCGCGCTCACCGACAGCGTTGTTGATCGCCGCTATCTTATGGCCAATTCACGAGCGAGTATGGCCATGCAATTTGACACGACCGTTACCGAGACCGATCTCGATCCCGCCGCAATGGAGTTCGCAAAACAACTGCGCGAACAAGGGGTTGAGCAGCCTGAAGATTATCGTGTAGACGCCTTCGAAGAGCCGCTTGGTGCGCGCCTGTTGCGTCTGATGGGTCTGAAGCGAGATTAGCAACACCTGACCGGCTGGTATAGCCCATTGCCTCCGTTCGAACGCGACCTGTATGCTTAGACCATGCAGGGCGCAGGACTTCGGGGGAGGCAGGCTCTATGTGGTTGACTAAACCGGTGTACGAGGCACTGCCCTACGTCTATCTCATTGCGGGGGCTGTACTGCTCACGTTATCGATGTATCTGGACTTCGGTATCTGGCCAACAACCTGTCTGGTGTTGGGCATTGCCTGTCTGGTGTACGGTTTGGTGCTGTGGTTGCGCCGACGTGTCTATCGTGGGCGTCGTTCTGGTGCCGACGAGGAATTGCTCTAAACACAGCTACTTGAAGACGGTCATGATGACATCCGTT
>JBCCZN010000108.1:0-9170 GCA_039187375.1 Pseudomonadota bacterium | reverse complement strand
GCCGGTCAGGGTGCAAACCTCGGGTTCAGTGATGCAGCGGCATTGGCAGCCAGTTTGCAACTGGCGCTGGCGCGACGCGAGGACGTCGGCGATGCACCGGTATTGCGACGATTTCGAAGAGCACGGAAGGCCGACAATGTAACAACGCTGCACGGTCTGGATTTGATCAACCGGCTGTTCGCACGTGCCGATGGGCCATTGGCGGCGTTACGCCAACGCGGTATGCGTTGGTTTGATGCCTTGCCGGCGCTCAAGCAGTTGGCTGCCTCGCACGCGATGCGGCGCGAACCTCTACCAATGGAGCGCCGTCGATGAACAATCGCTATGTCCAGATCATCGCCTTGGTCTGCGCGCTCATCGGCGGATCTGTCTTCGTCTATAAGTGGTCCGTACTGGGTTTTCCATTGCGCGAAGACGCCAGCCAGGCGGTTTGGATTATTGAGGCATCACTGAAATTTGACGCCGGACCCAGTGCCATTAAAGCAGAGCTCAAGGTGCCGGCACTGACGCCCGGGTTTGCAACCATCAACGAGGATCGTGTTCGGCGTGGTTACGGCTTTGATATCGAAAATGTGTTGGGTGGCAAGCTGGCAAGATGGTCGGTGAGACGAGCTAATGGTGAGCAGCGACTGTATTACCGTGTGGAGGTTTTCGAAGACCCATCGGTAATCGAGACAGATACGACGCCGCCGTTTCCCTCGCCCCCGGAGTTGGATGAGCCATATGATCTGGCGGCACGGGATTTGATGCGCGAAGCACGACAGCGCTCGGCCGATGCGGACACATTAGTCACCGCATTGCTCGATGCCGTTAATGACCCCAGCCCGGATAGCAATGTGGATTTGCTGTTTCCCGAAGGCATCAGCAATCTGCGACGTGTGCAGCGGCTTACGGAATTGCTCGCCTATGAGCGCGTGCCTGCGCGTGCTGTTCGCGGCTTGCTGCTCGCGGATGAACAGCGCAATTCGCCGGTGCGTACCTATCTTGAAATCCACAACGGCGTCGATTGGGTGTTCTATGACATCAGCACCGGCGATCGGGGTTTGCCGCGAGAGTTTTTTGTTTGGTGGCGCGGCGCCGATACGCTTGCCGAGCTACAAGGTGGCAGTGATCTTGAGTTGAATTTTGCTGTGCGTCGCAGCCAGCGACGCGTGCTGGATATCGCTGAATCACGCGGTGTGCGGCGCGGCTCTGCGTTAGTGGATTACTCGCTCTACAGCCTGCCGATTCAAACCCAAGCCGTCTATGCTGTGTTGTTAATGGTGCCTATCGGCGCGTTGGTAATGGTGGTGTTACGCAACTTCGTTGGTGTGAAAACCTTCGGGACGTTCATGCCTGTTTTGATTGCGCTGGCGTTTCGTGAAACTCAATTGATTGCCGGGATTGTCTTGTTCACCTTGCTCACCGGCATGGGACTGGGGATGCGGTTCCTGCTGGAGCGACTGCGTCTATTGCTTGTCCCCAGACTGACAGCGGTGCTCATCATCGTCGTCATCTTGATGTTGATGGTCAGCATTCTGGCGCATCAGATGGGTATCGAGACCGGCTTGTCGGTCGCGCTGTTCCCGATGGTGATCATCGCGATGACGATTGAGCGTATGTCGATAGTCTGGGAAGAGCGCGGTGCCTCGGAGGCGATCGGCCAGGGTTTTGGGAGCTTGTTGGTGGCGGGGCTCGCCTACCTGGTGATGGGCATTGATGCCATCGAGTACCTGGTGTTCGCGTTTCCGGAATTGCTGTTGATCATCCTGGCAATGGTGCTGCTATCTGGTCGTTATACCGGTTATCGCCTGCTGGAGCTTGAGCGCTTCGATGCGCTGAAAAAACCATGAACCTCTGGGGGCGGCAGCTGCATGCGCAGGGCGTGCTCGGATTGAACGAGCGCAACGCCAACTACATCATGATGCTCAACGAGCGGCGCTTGTATCCGCGCGTCGATGACAAGGTGTTGACCAAACAGTTGGCGTCGGAAGCGGGTATGGCGGTACCGGAGATGTTTGTTGTCGCTCGGAGTGAGGCGGATGTTCGGCAGCTACCTGAGGCGTTAATTGATCACGAGAGTTTTGTCATCAAGCCTGCGAATGGCAGCGGTGGTGATGGCATTTTGGTGATTGACGGTAGGCGCGGTGACAGCTATCGACTGATCAGTGGTTTGTTGATGGATGAATCATCACTATTGCACCACGCATCCAACATCGTTGGGGGGCAGTTTAGTTTGACCGGCGGTCCGGATGCGGCGCTGGTGGAATATCGGGTCCGTTTCGATCCTGTGTTTGATCAGATTAGCTATCAAGGCGTGCCGGATATTCGGATCATTGTCTATCGCGGGTATCCGGCGATGGCGATGGTTCGGCTGCCCACGCGCCTGTCCGGTGGTAAGGCGAATCTGCACCAGGGCGCGGTCGGGGCTGGCATTGATGTGTCCAGCGGTGTGACGCTGACGGGCTCCTCGGGCAATGACAAGATTGAAGAACATCCCGATACGCTGGTGCCCATCGCAGGCAACACCGTGCCGCATTGGCAGCGCATGCTGGAGATCGGTGCGCTGGGTTACGAGGTCTCTGGTCTGGGCTATTTGGGAGTCGATCTGGTCATCGACAAGGACAAAGGTCCATTGATGCTGGAAATGAACGCCCGCCCCGGATTAAATATTCAAATCGCCAACGGCTGTGGCCTGAAGCCGCGGTTCGCGCTGATCGATCAGTGGTTGCGCGAGTCGGATTCGCAATTGAATCCGGCCCAGCGCGCGGCCAAGAGTGCTGAGTTGATGGCGTCGTTTTCGCCGACCTAGCCGTAGGCCGCGTCGTTAAACGCCGGTGCGAAATCACCGAGTGTTTCGGCTTGTTTCATCAGGCCCATCAAGTCCGTATTCGCCAGCTCGAATAACGCATCGAAACTGTCCAGCACATAATAGATCGGCTGGTAGGTGTCTATCCTAAAAGGCGTGCGCAAGACATCGAGTACATCAAATGCGCGCCGTTCAACCTCGGTGTTATTGAGTGCAAATTCTAGTTCACCGGGTGAGGAACATATACCGGCACCGTAGGCGCGCAAGCCATCGTGCTGCTGTATCAATCCAAACTCCACAGTAAACCAATAGAGTCTCGCCAGCAGACGGCGGCGCAATGCGTTGCCATTGTGTGCGGCAACGCCATAGGCATGGGTGAATGTGGCAAACCGCTCGTCGGTCAACAGTGGTGCATGGCCAAACAACTCGTGAAAAATATCCGGCTCTTCCAGGTAATCCAGTTCGCGTTTATCTCGGATAAACGACGCTGCCGGAAACTTCTTCTCGGCCAACAGACGATAAAAATCGTCAGCGGGAATGATGGCAGGTACCGGTTCGACCGACCAGCCGGTTATGCCCTGCAAGTGCTCGGAGACGTGCACACATTGCGGAATACGATCGGTTGGAAAACCCAGAGCCCGTTCGGCATCAATAAATGCCTGGCAGGCACGGTCTGGCAATAGCTTGCGTTGGCGCTCGATCAGAATCTGCCAAACCGCATGTTCTGATTCGGTATAGGCAATGACGCCGTTGGCGTCTGGCGCGTGTGCGGTATAGGTGATGCCCTGACCCATGCTCACTCCTAAACTATTGAGGTAAGCGTATCAGTGTGATGCTGCAGTAAGATTGCGAAATATCCCAAAAAATCGATATAAAATGCAATAAATAGCTCATTAATGTAAATGAATGGTAGATTATTGCTATGGATAGCTTTGATCGAAAGATTCTTGCCTCTCTCCAGAGGGATGGGCGCATTTCCAATCAACGTTTGGCAGAGACGGTCGGTCTGTCGCCGTCGCCGTGTTTGCGGCGCGTTCAACGCCTGCGAGACGACGGGGTGATTACGTCGACAGTAGCCTTACTGGATCAGGCCGCCGTGTCATTGTCGATTCTGGCGTTTGTGCAGGTCTCGCTTGAGGATCACCTGCCCGAGACCTTGAGCAAGTTCGACGGACTGGTCGAGAGCAGTGAAGAGATATTGGAGTGTCATGCCCTGAGCGGTGAGTATGACTATTTGCTCAAGGTTGTCGCGAAAGACATGGATCACTTCGAGCAATTTTTGACGCGCGGGTTGCTCAGCGGTCGAGGTGTGAATTCGGCCAATACCAGCTTTGTGCTGAAACAAAAGAAGAACACGACGGTTCTGCCGATACCGGAATAGCGTGACTGTCCTCAAACTGATTTGAAACAAGGTGAGCTATTGCGGTTGCCGATCTGCATCGCTGGTCGCACACTGGCGGGATGGCATCGCTACCCAAATATTCAGCTGGCAATTTTCTCGTCTACGACGGCGACTGTCCGTTTTGCAGTCGATATGTCGCGATGCTGCGTCTGCAAGCGCGCATCGGGCCGGTGACCATGATCAGCGCGCGTGAGGGGCATCCGCTGGTCACCGATTTGACCGCAGCTGGTTATGACCTGAACGAGGGAATCGTCTTCATTCAGGACGGTGTGGTGTTTTTTGGCGCCCAGTGTATGCAGCGTCTCGCCCTGTTGTCGGCGGATGGTGGTCTGCTGAATACCGTCAATGCCCGTATATTTCGCTCTGCCAGGGTAGCCAAGGCGTTATATCCGGCGCTCCGGGCAGGTCGCAATCTGTCGTTGAAACTGCTGGGTCGAGCGCGCATAGAAACTTAACCTAAACCTAGACAAGAAACATTCGCAAACGAGAATGATTCCTGATAGGCTGCCGCGCTCGACGTGTGTCGAATTTCACAAGGTATTCAACTAATGAACAAAAGATTTGTTGCGATGTTCCTTCTTGCTGGCGTGCTTGGATTGGCCGGCTGTGAAGGTGATGACGGCGCGACCGGCGCGACCGGTGCGACGGGCGCCACCGGGCCGGCGGGTCCTGCGGGCACCAACGGTACGAACGGAACCGATGGCAGTGGCACAAGCGTCGGTGTGATTGCCGACACGGTGACCACCTCTGCTAACGATTTGCGTGGCTTGATTTACTCAAACGTCGCGCCGCATGCGAACAAAATTTATGCGTCTGGCCACGTAGGCATTACCGATGCGACACGCCAGGTTGTCGTTGCACGGTTCTTCGCCGACGGCTCGGTCGACACGACCTTCGGGGGCGACGGCTTTGTTGAGCTGACGGCGACCGCATCAACGGGCAGCGCTGATGAGACCGCTTACAGCCTGACCGAATTGCAGGGCGGCGACATTATTGTCGCGATCAACGCGATTGATGCAGATGGCGGTGCCTCGGTTTACCTGTTCCGTCTGGCGCCGGACGGCACGCAAGTGGCTGGCTGGGGTGATGCTTCCGGTAAAGCAGAAGTCGTATTTGGATACGCCAACGCTGACAATGCGACCTTCCCAGGCGCACCGGCGTCTGCACCGTCTGATCTGTCTTGGGATATCCAAACGGATACGAGTGTCATGACTGATCGCGTGGTTGTGTTCGGTCAGGGCTCTGCCAACGACGGTACGCGCACCGATCGCGATCGCTACATCGCGCGTTTGAACATCACGGCAACCGGTGCGGAAACCGACGCCACCTTCAACGGCGGCAGCGCGTTTTCCTATAACGCAACCGGTGTGCTGAACGACAACAACCGTCGCGGCACGGTCGAGGCTGACGGCAAAATCGTCTCCGCCGGATACACTGACCTCGGTGGTGTGCTGGATAACCATGTATTCCTGATTCGTCTGGATGCGACCGGTGCTCTGGATGCGACCTTCGGTGGTTTCAGTGACGAGCCGACCATTACCGCCACGCCAGGTATTGCCGTATTCAACCCGTTCAAGGTTGACCAGGGCTTCACCGAAGCCTACGCGGCCGGCTTCCAGCAGAGCACGTCGTCTTACATCGTAGCGGGCTACATCCGTGCCACCGGCGCAGGCGTACCGTCAACGTTGGGTTATCAGACATCCGATCGTCAGGACGTCGGTATTTTCCGTGTCTCAAGCGGTACCGCGACTGCAATCGACACCGGTTGGGGTAATGCGGGCACGCAGGTTGTTCAGAGTGAGGGTCAAGGTTATCCGACCACTGAAGATCGTGGTCGTCACCTCGTGGTTCTCGACGATGGCCGTTCTGTTGTAGCAGGTCGCTACGGCGGCAATCCGGCGGCGTTTGTCTTCACAGCTGATGGCCAGCCCGATACCCGCGTCTTCGGCGACGGTATTATCGAACTGCCGGACGCAACGATCAGCAGCCAGTTCTTCGGCATCGCGCTGTCACCGGATGGTTCGCGTGTCGCATTCTCGACGAACAGCGATGACAACGGCGCGCGCGTCGTAATCGTCAAGGTTGCGCTAGACTAAGCACAGCCTTTTGCTAATCGGTTCAGGGCTCTCGCATGAGCGGGAGCCCTGCTCCATTTATTTTATTCAGGTGTTGCTATGAATAGGTCAGGAAGTCAGATGAATTTTCGCGGACTGGGAAGCCAAACGGCGCTCGTTCTTGCAACATCACTACTCGTTGCCTGTGGGGGCGGCGGGGGCGGTGGTGGTACACCGCCGGTCGCCACACCGCCACCAACGACGCCGCCACCGACGATGACCGGCGACGACGCACGTCGCGCGGTACTGTCAGATATTGGCACCGAGATCATTTTGCCTGCGTTGCGCGGTTTTGATGCAGACGCCATGGCGATGCAAACAGCCACTGCCAGCGCGGCCGCAGCGCCTGCTGACATGGCACTGCGTGATCAGGCGAAAGCGGCCTGGAACACGGCCATGGATTCATGGCAGCGTAATGAAATGCTGCAGGTTGGACCGGCCGGGCGCTCGAGCAATCCCGATGCGGTTGCTGGCGGCCAGGATTTCCGTGAGTTCATCTACTCGTTCCCATTTACGCTCGATATCTGTGCGTTGGAGCAAGCTGCGCTGGATGGCGACGCCGTGACAGCCAACACACCGATCAACATCACCGGATTGGGTGCACTGGAACATCTTTTGTTCACTGATACACCACCGGGCTCCTGTACGGCGCAACCGGATGCGGCTGCCAGAGCGGCGCATGCCGATCGTTTGGCTGAGCGCGTTGTGTTGATTTCAACCAGTTTGCTCAATCGCTGGGAACCAACAGGGGGCAACTTCATCGAGCAGTGGAGCACGGCAGGGCTAGCTACCAGTGTGACGTACTCCACACCGCAGGCGGCTTTGGATGCGCTGTCCATCGCGCTGTTCTATGCCGAGAAAATTACCAAGGACCGCAAGGTTGCGCAGCCGGCCGGGTTGCCGGTGACTGGATTGTCCTGCTCGCAGCCGGCCAGTTGTCCTGAGTTTCTGGAGTCGCCGACGTCCGATCGATCCGGCGCCAATTTGCTGATCAACATGCAAATATTCCGTGATGTGTTCACCGGCTTGAACGGCGGTATGGGCGTCAATGATTTGTTGACCGGTATCAACCGCGGTGATTTGGCAACCGAGGTGATTGCCGAACTCGATATCGCGATTGCAGCGCTGACCGACATCGAAAACGGGCAGGGTTTTGATGCCGCGATTGCAGCGGTCAATAATCGTAACGAGTGCATTAACGCCTCAGCGAACTCTCAAGGCCTGGCGCCCTGTGCGTTTCACGGGACGCTGAAGGAGGCGATGGATACCTTCCGCGGTCCGATCGTGTCGGCGCTGAGTCTTGCTGTGCCGCAATCAGCTGCTGGCGACAACGACTAACGACTTGCCACCAGGATGACTGCGATCCAACGCGAGCGCCGGTCCGACCGGCTGCTTGATTTTCTGACAACGCCGCGAGATATCGCGGCGTTGGCCGTTTTCCGCATGCTGATCGGTGGGCTGATGTGTTTCGGCGCATTGCGTTTCATGGCGAACGGTTGGATCGAACGCCTGTTTGTCGAGCCGCAATTTCATTTCAAGTACTGGGGTTTTGGTTGGGTGCAGGTGCCCGGTGAAACTGGCTTGTATCTGCTCTACTGTGCGATCGCTTTCGCCGCCTTCATGGTCACCATCGGTGCGTTCTATCGGGTGTTCATCATCGCGTTTTGGTGTTTGTTTACCTATGCCGAGCTGATGGATGTCACCACCTACCTGAATCACTACTATTTCGTCAGCGTTCTGACGTTCATTATGTGTTTTTTGTCGCCACATCGAGCCTGGTCAGTCGATGCGTGGCGTGATCAGACAATTCGCTCTGGCTCGCTGCCAGCCTGGCAAACATGGTGGCTACGTTTTCAGGTGACGTTGTTGTACTTCTACGCCGGGCTGGCCAAGTTCGAATCCGATTGGCTGTTACATGCGCAGCCGTTGAATATCTGGTTGCCCCCGCTCAGCGGCATGCCACTATTGGGTCCGCTTTTGGAGATGACCTGGGTGCACTTTGCGTTTTCATGGTTCGCATTTTTGTTCGACACAACAATTATTGCGTTCATGTTGTATCGCCCGACCCGGATGATGGCATTCCTGGTGATCCTCGTGTTTCACCTGTTCACGCATCTGTTTTTCAATATCGGGTTGTTCCCGTTGATTATGGTGTTTTCGGTGCTCGTCTTTTTTGACGCGGACTGGCCACGAACGTTGGCGGCGAAAGTGGGTTTTGAATCGCGTGTCGATTCGGCCAAGCGCAATGGCGTTAGTGCCGCTAGCCGTGCTAGCTGGAGCACCGCACGTATTGCTGGCACCGCGGCCGTGGCGGCCTTTTGTGCGGTTCAATTCGTCATGCCTCTGCGACAATGGGCTTATCCCGGAACGGTATTGTGGAACGAGCAGGGCATGCGCTTTTCCTGGCGGGTCATGTTGCGAGAAAAATCGGGCAGTCTCGAATACCGGGTTCAACTCGGTGAGCAGCGCGACACAGTGTTGGTCTCGCCGCACGAGTATTTGACCGAGCAACAATATCGCGAGATGGCCGGTCAACCTGATTTAGTCCTGCAGTTGGCGCACCATATTCGGGACGAATATACGGCCAAAGGCTATGCGCCGGTTTCGGTGTATGCCGATTCATGGGTCTCATTGAATGGTCGTGCCGCGCACCGGATGATCGACCCGTTAGTTGATCTGGCGTTGGTGGAGGATGGCGTGCGCATTTCTGACTGGATCACACCGGCACCCACGGAGCCGCCACCGCTGCAACAACCCTTGCGTTTGGAAGCAAAAAAGATGAATCACATGAAGCGACTATCCTGCCTGACCGCCATGGCAACCTCGATGCTGCCGGCTTTTGCGCAGGACACCGACGAGACGTCAG
>JBCCZN010000107.1:0-9179 GCA_039187375.1 Pseudomonadota bacterium | reverse complement strand
GCTGTCCCGGTTCGCGTGGTGGGGCGGGCGGGGTGGGGGTCGGGTCGCGGTCATTGTCAATCCTCTCTATCAAACGCGCGTGTTGGAACATCAGCTGCACGACTCTGGTGCCCGGATCATCGTCATTCTTGAGAATTTCGCAACCACTTTGTCAGCGATAATTCAGGACACCGCGCTTGAGAAGGTCGTGGTCACCAAAGTAGGCGATCTGCTTGGCGGTCTAAAAAAACCGCTAACGAACTTTGTCGTCAAACATGTCAAAAAAGCCGTGCCCGCGTACTCGTTACCGGGTGCCATCGACTTTAGCAAAGCCCTGCAGTGTCGCGAGCCGCTCCAGCCGGTCGATGTCAGTCTCGACGATCTGGCGTTTTTGCAATACACCGGTGGTACGACCGGGGTGGCCAAAGGCGCCATGCTCAGCCACAGCAACCTGGTGCACAACATTCAGCAAACCACAGCGTGGCTACCCGAAGCGTTCGCCAAGACCGTGCCGGTGGCTATTTGTGCACTACCGCTGTATCACATTTTTTCGTTACAGGGGAATTGCCTGGCCATCATGAAAATGGGTGGCTATAACGTGCTGATTCCCAATCCGCGCGACATGGATGGCTTCGTCAAGGAGCTGAAGCAATATCCATTTACCTATTTCACTGGCGTCAATACCCTGTTCAATGGACTGCTCAATCACCCGGAATTCGGGAATGTCGATTTCAGTCACCTGATGATCACGCTAGGTGGGGGAATGGCCGTGCAACGCGCCGTTGCGGAGCGCTGGCAGGACGTGACGGGTACACCATTGATTCAGGCTTATGGCTTGACCGAAACATCGCCAGGCGCGGTGATCAACCCGTTCGTCGAAAAACAGGATTTCACCGGTGCAATCGGATTGCCCATTTCTTCAACCGAGGTGGGCATTTTCGATGACGACGGCAATGAGTTGGGCATCGGTGAAGTCGGCGAGATCTGCATTCGTGGTCCGCAGGTGATGGAGGGCTACTGGCAACGATCCGAGGAGACCGCAAAGGTCATGCTCGACGACTGGTTGCGGACCGGCGATATCGGACGCATGGATTCCGACGGCTATGTCTTCATTGAAGATCGCAAGAAAGACATGATCCTGGTGTCCGGATTCAATGTTTATCCCAACGAGATTGAGGATGTCGTTGCCCAGATGGACGGCATCATCGAGGTAGCAGCGGTCGGAAAACCGGATGAAAAATCTGGTGAAATCGTCAAGCTATTTGTCGTGGTCGATGACGAATCTGTCGACCAGGCTCGCATCATTAGCCATTGCCGTGACAATCTGACGGGCTATAAGGTGCCGAAGGAAATCGTATTCAAAGACGAGCTACCCAAAACGAACGTAGGCAAAATTCTGCGCCGCGAGTTACGCGATAACGGTTAAGAGATCAGGTCAGTGCGTGCCAGAGGGTATACAGCGTCAGCCCGGCTAGTCCTCCGACCAATGTGCCATTTATTCGGATGAACTGCAGATCACGGCCAACCCGAGTTTCGATCAGGTTGGCCGCCTGGTCGGCATCCCATCCCTGTACGGTGTCAGAAATGACCTGCGTGATTTGGTCGCGATAGCGAGTGATGACATATAGCGCCGCGTCTCTCAATGACGCATTGATTTCATCCTGAAGTCCAGGCGCGGCTGCCAACCCTTCGCCCAGGTTTCGCATTGAGGACACCAATCGCTCGCGAAACGCCGAATCCTTGTCCTGCACCTGGCGTGTCAGAAATTGACTGATATCCTGCGCAACGCGCGACAAATGCTGACCCAGGCGTTCGTGTGACAGCACATCGTCTTTGAGACGCTCGCCACGTTCGATCAGATCGTTGTCGTATTGCAACGCGGCAACGACATCGGCCAGCACACGTCGCAGATGTTCACGGGCACGCTGCTCGCCCTGATCGGTGTCATCCGATAACGCGGTTTCGACCTCATCGACGAGTTTGCGATAGATGCGCTCGTCGACGAAACCCGGCAACCACCACGGTGTTTTATCACCGACGGTATCACGCAGCGATTCCCGATTGTCATCAAACTGCTGCTGTGCGAGCACGACCAAACCGGTGAGCAGCGTATCATCGGGGTCGTTGAGAATCAGCATCTCCAGTACCTGACCGAGCAACGGTGTGACTTCGATTTCATTCAACGATCCAAGCAAATTCTCCTTGACGATTGCGCGCAACGCTTCGTTATCGCCAGTGCGCATCATCCGTTGCAATACCTGCGAGACATCTTCAATCAAGCCTTCTGCATTATCGCCACGCGCCAACCAGTCGGCGGCCACGCCGACCGCATCGATTCGGGCGAGCCTGGGTGTCAGTGCATCGCGATTCAGGAAGTGCGTGCCAACGAAATCCGCCAGCGTCTCACCGATCTCATCCTTGCGTCGCTTGATGATTGCCGTATGCGGAATCGGCAGACCCATCGGTTCGCGAAACAAGGCCGTCACCGCAAACCAGTCGGCCAGCGCACCAACCGTGCCGGCTTCAGCAAACGCCCGCACATAACCCAACCATGGATAACTATGCTCGTAGAACCCGGTCACGAGGTACAGACCAAACATGGCGAGCAACAACAAATGGGCAAGCCACTGCATCCGACGCAGACGCTTTAGTCGTTCGACTTCGCTCATCGCGCTCACTGAAGGGCCGCGGATTCGATGGCGTCAGGTGTGCAGACGCGGGCTGTACTCACGTACGGTATCAACCATGACCGCCACCTTCGCCGGATCGATTTCAGGATGGATACCGTGGCCGAGATTGAACACCTGGCCTGGTCCTGGACCATAGCTATCCAAGACACGCCGAACACCGTCCCGAATCGCCTCATCACTGGCATACAACAACGATGGGTCCATATTGCCCTGCAGCGCAACGCGGTCACCAGTGAGCTCACGTGCCGTGCCCATGTCCAGCGTCCAATCGACACCTAAACCATCACAGCCGGTCTCGACCATCGTTTTCAAGCGCACCCCGGCACCTTTCGTGAACAACACGACGGGCACCTTCCGGCCGTCGTGCTCACGGATCAACCCGTCGACAATCTGTGCCATGCTCGCCAGAGAGTAGCGCTCGTAGAGTGCGGGCTCGAGTACCGAACCCCAGGTGTCAAATACCATCACCGCCTGTGCACCCGATTCGATCTGCGCATTCAGGTAGCGGGTCGTGACATTAGCCAGTTTCTTCATCAACAGGTCTGCAGCTTCCGGCTCGCTGTAGAGCAACTGCTTTGCGCGCGAGAATGTCTTGCTACTACCGCCCTCGAGCATGTAGGTCGCTACGGTCCAAGGACTGCCAGCAAATCCGATCAGCGGCACGCTGCCCTGCAATTCACGACGGATCATCGATACGGCATCGGTGACATATCCCAAGGACGTCGCGATATCCGGTTCCGGCAATGCGTGAATATCCGCAGTGGTCTGCACCGGTCTTTCAAACTTGGGCCCTTCGCCAGCCTCAAAATACAGACCCAGCCCCATGGCATCGGGAACCGTCAAAATGTCGGAAAACAGAATGGCGGCATCGAATCCGTAACGACGTAGTGGCTGCAAGGTCACCTCGCAGGCGAGTTCGGTATTGCGGCACAGCGACATAAAGTCACCAGCCTGTGCCCGCGTTTCGCGATACTCCGGTAAGTAGCGTCCGGCCTGGCGCATCATCCAGATCGGTGTGCGGGTTACCGGTTCGCGTGCCAGCGCCCGCAAAAACAAATCGTTCTTCAGCTCACTCATGAATTATCCGTTGCAAAGTGTTGACGAATCGTCTCGACGATCTGCTCTGCAGCAGCACGTGGTGACGATGCATTTCGAATGGGACGCCCGACGACGATGTAGTCCGCGCCGTTAGCCAATGCCTGCGAGACACTGACGACCCGTTTTTGGTCGTCATCCGGGCGGTTCTCCACCGGTCGAATGCCGGGCGTCACGACCAGCAATCGATCATCGACCTGCTGGCGCAACATCGGCACTTCCAGGCCAGATGAAATCACCCCATCGCAACCGGCTTCAAAGGCACGGCGCGCTCGCGAAACGACGAGATCAGCGACGTCGCAATCGAAACCAAGATCATCCATGTCGGCTCGATCCAGGCTGGTCAATACCGTCACCGCCAGAATTTTCAGCTCACCCTTGGCCTCAGCAGCCGCTTCCATTACCGCCTGGTTACCATGCACGGTGCAAAAGCTCGCGCCTCGGGCTGACAAATTTCGTACCGCCGCCGCAACGGTGGCTGGTACATCAAACAGTTTGACGTCAAGAAAGACCTGTTTACCACGAGCGACCAACCAGTCGAGTAACTCAAAATAACCTTCGCGCATCGCCAGCTCCAGCCCGATCTTGTAGAACTGAACCGATGGACCGAGGGTTTCCACCAACGCCCGCGCCGCGTCTGCATCCGGGACATCCAGTGCAAAGATCAAGCGATCTTCCGGTGGGATTGTGTTGACCATGTCGCTCTCTTGCTGCGTAACGGTAGCCCTGTATTCTACCGCAGCGCGGCATGCGCGTTGAGCGCAAAGCGGTCGGTCATGCCAGCGATGTAGTCAGCAATAACACGCATCCGATCTGGCACCCGGGTTGTGGCCGTGACACCCCGGCGCTCACGGAAATCGGCAGGAATGCGGTCGAAATCGTTACAAAACGCACTGAAAAGCGACCTGATGACCTCGCTCGAACCCGCCTGGGCACGGACCACCTGCGGATGGTGGTACAACTCGCGATACAGGAAGCGTTTCAGGGACCGATGCTGATCCAGCATCTCAGGCGACAGATTGATCAAACGACCTGAGTGTTGGCGTACCGTCTCAATGTCTTCAGGGGCAACAGTGTCGATCAGTTGGCGAGAGTGATCGATCAGATCTCGGACTATGTTTGAGATCATGCGGCGCTTGACCTCATTGATCAGCCGTCTGCGACTCAGGCCTGGATAGCGCTCGACAACCTCGTCGAATGGCGACGCAAACAGGGGTTCGCTACGCAGCGCATCAAAATCGATCAGTCCCGCACGCAGACCATCTTCGACGTCATGATTGTTGTAAGCCATGGCATCAGCGATATCTGCCAACTGCGCCTCGAGACCAGGCTGCGTGCGCTCAATAAAACGCCTGCCGAGTTCACCCAGCGCTTGTGCATTGCTTTTGGAGCAGTGCTTTAGAATACCTTCACGCGTCTCGAAGGTCAGATTCAATCCATCAAACTGAGCGTACTTTTCTTCCAACTCATCGACAATGCGCAAGGACTGCAGATTGTGTTCGAAGCCGCCGTAGTCGCGCATACAGTCATTTAGTGCATCCTGACCCGCATGACCGAATGGCGTATGACCCAGATCATGCGCCAGACAAATCGCTTCAGTCAGGGTTTCGTTTAAGCCGAGCGCCACGGCAACGGTGCGACCGATCTGCGCCACCTCGAGTGAATGCGTCAAGCGGGTGCGATAATGATCTCCCTCGTGGTTCACGAAAACCTGCGTCTTATACATCAAACGCCGGAATGCATTGCTATGCACAATCCGGTCTCGGTCGCGCTGATAGACACTGCGCCCGCCGGTGCTGTCGTCCGGATGCACCCGGCCACGACTAGTTGCCGGACTTGCCGCAAATTGCGCCAGGCGATGCATCGTTTTAGTCATCGATACCTGCCAACACATCCTGCAATCGAGCCGGATCATAGTCGGCCGTCACAAACGCAGACCCAAGCTGTCGTAACAACACCAGACGGATCGTACCGCGCAACACCTTTTTGTCGTGTCCCATCGCCTCAAGCAATGACTGTGGCGAGACACCATCACATCTCACTGGCAAGTTCGCCCGCTGCAACAGACTCTTGAGGCGCACGCGATCCGCATCATCGATATCGCTCATCTGCGCCGCCAGGTGCATGCCAATAGCAACCGCTTCACCATGCAGGAATCGTGTGTATCCGGTACACGCCTCAACCGCGTGGCCAAATGTGTGGCCAAAATTCAGTATGGCGCGAAGGCCCTGTTCGCGCTCATCTTGCGCGACCACCGCAGCCTTGATTCGACAAGAGGTGGCTATTGCTTTCGTCAATGCTGCACTGTCCTGCCGCATCAGCGCATCCATATCGCGCTCGAGTGTGGTGAAGTAATCAACATCACTGATCGCACCATGTTTGATCACCTCCGCCATGCCGGCACTGAACTCTCGCGCCGGCAAGGTCTTCAGCGTACCAACGTCGATGACAACTCGTTGCGGTTGATGAAAGGCGCCAATGAGGTTTTTGCCGCGTGGATGATTAACACCGGTCTTGCCGCCAACAGACGAGTCCACCTGCGCCAATAGTGTGGTGGGTACCTGAACAAACTCGACGCCACGCATGTAGCAGGCGGCAGCGAAACCGGTGATATCTCCCACTACACCGCCACCGAGCGCAACAAAGACGCAATCGCGTGCCAGACCAGCATCCAGTGCCGTATCAATAATGCTGGCCACCGCGTCCAGGCGTTTATGTACCTCACCATCGCGCAACGTATGCACAACAACGTCGCTTGCTGGCATCGCAGAACGCAGACGCTCCAGCCATAGCGGTGCGACGACGTCATTCGTCACGACCAACACGCGCCTGGCATCAATGATGTCATCGAGCACACCGGCGCACAGCACACCCTCGCCGATAACGATGTCGTAACTGCGATGACCGAGCTCAACCCGTACCGTATCTGTCATGGTGTTGATGCCTCGGGCAGCAGGGCGACAATCGCGCGCGCCACCTCAGCGACCCGGCGACCGTCAGTCGTGACCTTCAAATCTGCAACCTGTTCGTACCACGGCTCGCGTTGCTCAAACAGCGCCTTCAACCGCGCGCGCGGGTCGTCGGTATGCAGCATGGGACGATCATGGCCGTAGCGTACCCGCTGATATTGTTGGGCGACGGATGCAAACAAGTAGACGACAAAACCACGCGCGGTCAGGATATTTCGATTCTCCGCCTGCCCGACGGCGCCACCGCCGGTGGCCAGAACAATTTTGTCCTGCTGGCTTAGCGTGTCTAGCGCATGCGTTTCCCGCTTGCGAAATCCCACCTCACCCTCGCGCTCGAAGATGTAAGCAATATCAACGCCGGTGCGCGCTTCAACCCAATCGTCTGCATCGGCAAACTCAAAGCCGATGTCACTCGCTAGACGGCGCCCAACCGCGGACTTACCCGCGCCCATCGGTCCGACCAAAAAAATCTTGTTGGTGATTGTATTCGCCATAAAAAAAGCCGCCACGCTCTTAACGAACGTGGCGGCCATTGTAGCGACTAAATGCTATTCCTGAATAAAAGAACCTTCATCCAGAATCTTCGGAGTGACGAAGATGAGCAATTCAGACTTGTTGTTGATCCGCTGGCTGGTCTTGAAGAAGTGACCCAAACCCGGGATATCACCGAGGAAAGGCACCTTGCTGACCGTCTCGCGCAGTTCGGTCTCGTAGATACCACCCAGAACGACGGTTTGTCCGTCGCTGACCAGCACCTGTGTTTCAACCTCGCGTGTATCAATCGTCGGGATCGCACCACCACCCACTACAGTGAATACCTGTCCAATGGTGTCCTGGCTCACCCGCAGATCCATCGCAATGTTGCCATCCGGCGTGATCTGCGGCGTCACCGTCAGACTCAACACCGCTTCTTTGAAGACAACGGCGGTGGCACCACTGGCGGCGGCTTCCTGATACGGAATCTCCACACCCTGTTTGATCACCGCTTCCTTCTGGTTAGCGGTGACGACACGCGGACTGGAGACAATCTCACCGCGACCCTCGGCCTGCAGCGCTGACAACTCAAGATCAACAATATAGTCGGACTCGAGAATGGCCAGAGCGAATGAGCCCGCCGGGTTCGGCAGAGGCAGGTTAACGTTGTAGCGGTTCGCACCCGGGCCGACATCGACCGGGAACGGTGAAGCACCCATTGAGTCGACCAGATTCTCAGTTGCCGACGACACGATGCTGTCGGTACCGGTCGCATTACCGGCAATCGCAAATAGACCGTTATCACCGAGACTCTCAACGTTGGTCAGGCCCAAGCGTGCGCCCAGTTCACGGTTGAAATCGTCGTTAACTGAAACGATGCGCGATTCGATCAGAACCTGTCGCACCGGCACGTCTAGCGTTTCAACCAGACGGCGGATGTTCCGAAGACTCTCGGCCGTGTCTTGCAACAACAGCGTATTGGTACGCTCATCAATAGAGACCGTGCCACGAGCCGTCAGGATACCGTCCTTAATCAGGTCCGCCATATCCTCGGCTTTCGCGTAGTTGATCTGCAGGAATTCAGAGAACACCGGCTCCAACTCCTGGATCGCCGCACGCGCTTCCAAATCTGCTTTTTCACGCGCAGCGATTTCAGCGGACGGTGCCACAATAATCACGTTGCCGTTCTCGCGCATGTCCAAACCGCGTGTGGTCATGACAATATCCAGCGCCTGATCCCAGGGCACGTTCTTCAAACGCAAGGTCAAACTGCCCTGCACGGTGTCTGAGACAACGATATTGCGGCCACTGATTTCAGCCAGTACCTGCAATACCGCACGCGTTTCGATGTCCTGGAAGTTCAACGTGACACGCTCACCAAAGTACTCTTTGTCTTCGGTGAAAATCGTGCCTGAAGATTCGTCTTTCTTGATTTCGGAAATTTCGATCGCAAACGTGCCGTCCGACTGATAGGCAAGCTGCTCGTAGGCGCCATCAGCGGAAATAACGACCCGCACATCACGATTCACACGCAGCGTATCCACAGTGGTCACCGGTGTCGCAAAGTCCTGGACGTCGAGGCGACGCAGCAACTCATCCGGCAATTCGGTGCCCTTGAACAGCGCAACAACGCGACCGCCTTCCTGGCGGATGTCGACGGGGGTAGACGGATCGGTCAAATCAACAATGATGCGACCGCCGCCCTCGCGGGTACGCCGGAAATCAATGTTACTAATGGCACGCGGGCCGGTGTAGGTCGCCGAGCTCGGTGCGCTTTGCTGTGCACCGGAGAATGTCGGTGTCGATGGCGCAATACCGGAGCCCGCGCTCAACAGCACGCGGATAACGTTGCCTTCCACGCTGGTCGTATAATCGACCATCGAGCTGCTTCTCGTTAATGATCCCCTTCTTGCGAAGGTCGTCGATGCAGCGGAGCTTGTAGGAGATGCAGGCGGCCTCCTGGGCGGCCGGG
>JBCCZN010000106.1:0-9197 GCA_039187375.1 Pseudomonadota bacterium | reverse complement strand
GTCACGCTGGTGCATCCCGATACCGGCGTGACCTTTGGCACCCTCAGCGATATCTCGTTGCCACCCAATACGACGGTGCTCGATCAAAATCTGCCTATCGACCCGAGCGGCGTATTTTATGATGCGGTCAACCGCACGCCGGTGGCGGGCGTCACCGTTCGGTTGGTGAATTCGTCCGGCACGCTGTTGCCGGCGGCCTGTTTGCTGCCGGGTCAGCAAGGTCAGATCACTGCCGATGACGGTTTGTATCGATTTGATGTCATTCCGGGCGCGGATCCGGCGTGTCCGTCCGGCGAGACCTACACGATTGAATTTGACGTGCCGGGCGAATTCCAGTCGGGTACCTCCGAGCTGATCCCGCCATTGGCCGGCCCACTGGATCCGACTGGATTGGGTGACCCGGTGCGTGTTGGTACGAATGCTTCCGCACCCACCGGTAATGACTCGACCGACTACTACACGAGTGTCACTTTGGAGAACAATGATCCAGATGTGATTTTCAATCACATTCCGCTGGATCCTGTCGGGGTTGAGATCGGCAGTGTGCGTTTGACCAAGCGCGTGACACAGCCGACCACAATGATCGGTAGTCTTGTTGCCTACACCGTGACCGTTGAAAATCTCTCACCGGTGCCATTGCCGGGAATTGAGGTGGTTGATTCGTTGCCACCGGGCTTTAGCTATGTCGATGGCTCGGCGACGCTCGATGGTCAGTCTGCCGGGTTCACGGTGACTGGACCGCGGCCGCTGGTGATCGATGGTATCGATCTGGCGCCCGGCCAGTTACGAACCGTTCGTTACCTGCTGCGCGTCGGCGCCGGTGTGACCGCGGGGGACTATGTGAATACCGCGATGCCAACACTGAACGGCGGCGTGATCGGTAATGAGGATACGGCGCAGGTTGAGGTTATCGCCGATCCTGACTTCGAAGAGACGACGATCATTGGCAAGGTCTGGCACGACCGGGATGGTGATGGTTGGCAGGATTCTGCCGATGCCACCGGAATTGTGATTCGAGGCGGCCCGTTTGCTGACGGCCGCGCTATCGGCGACATTGTCGGTCGACCCAGTGAGGGCGACAATCTTGAGCGCCACCAGATCGTCTTGAGCGTGCCGAGCTCCGATGTGCCGCTGACAGTGACATCCGCCGAGGGTGCGTGGGTGCGGTTGAATGAAGACGGTTCAATGACCTATGAGCATTCTGGCGAGGTCGCCAACGGGCGCAATGCGCAGGTAATGTCGATCTCTCGCGAGCCGATTCTCGATCAACCGACCGAAATTCTCCGTGAGGTCACACGCTCGCAAACGATCGCCGTCGAGTCGATCGTTGAGCCAGTGCGCTTTGCATCGGGCAAGGCCGACATCCCGCCGTCTTACATTGAACAACTGCGCCAGGTTCTGGATGAGCTACGTGACGAGCGAAATGTTCGGCTGACGTTCGTCGGTCATACCGACAATCAGAGATTGAGTGCGCGTACCGCAGCGATCTACACCGACAACCAGGGATTGTCGGAGAGTCGAGCAGATCGCGTGGCGCGCTTCATTCAAGCCGCGCTGCAACTGCCGGACACCGCTGTCGAAACCAGTGGCAGAGGGGATATGCAACCGGTAGCCAGTAACGCGACACAGGCAGGGATGGCATTGAATCGTCGCGTTGAGATCGGCGTGGCCTATGATCAGGAACAGGCATTGACGCAACGCGTCAGTGAACAGATCGCACCGCAGCCAACTGGTCAAATGCGGGTGACGATCACCAACCACGGACTGACGGAACCGGGCATTGCCGGCGTGCGTCTGGCGACGGTCGAAGGCCTTGTGATTGAAACCGACGCGAATGGTCGCTATCACATCGCAGCCGTGGACGGTGGTTTCATGGAGCGTGGCCGCAACTTCATCGTTAAGGTCGACCCGGCAACACTCCCGCGCCACAGTGAATTCACCACGGAAAACCCACGCGTCAAACGCATCACGCAAGGCCTCCTTAATCAATTCGATTTCGGTGTGCGTATGCCACGCTTCAGAACGACGGCACCGGCGTTGCAGACCATCGAGTTCGCGCCTGCGTTCTTTGTAGAAGGCAGCGCAGCCGTGCGCTCCGAGTATGCAGCGCTGTTGGACCAGTTGGTCGAGCGCCTGACGGCGGCCGGCGGTGGTCGTGTGGTGGTGTTGGCTGAAAGTGAGGCAGATGCGGCCCTCGCTTCCCGACGCGGTATGGCTTTGACTGAGGCGCTGCGACAACGCCTAAGCACGGCAGTTTGGCGCAATACTGAGGTACATATCATCGTGAATACCGCTGAGCCGCTCAGTCAGCGTCGTCATTGGCGCCATGCTTTGGGTGCGACCTTGCTGAGTCTGTTCGTGAACACAGCCCACGCCGATGACTGCACCCTACAACGCTGCGTTGATGATGATGTTCTGGTTGCGCGCACGACGCCAACACCTGTGATTGATGTCGTGAATGATGCGCCTTTGATGCACGCAACGGATGGCCGCTTCCGTATTGGATTGCCCGGGGGAGGGGTTTTGTGGGCAACCGAGGATGCCGCGGCGTTACAACCGCGTCTCGCAGTCGCTGGCCCGCAGATGATCAACGCGGAAGATGTTTCGAAGGCGCTGACATTTATTGCTTACAGCAACTACGCCGCCTTTATTGATCGTCATGAGCTGCGTATCTATCTGGATACCGATGTTGATCGACTGGCGCCGCTTGCGATCTTGGAGCCGGTTATGCAGCCGGATGCGTTCACCAGTTTCGTGTCGTTTGAATGGCAACCGGAGGGGCTAGCTCTACCGATTGGCACCCAGTTGGCCTATGAGCTCACGGTTACCGATGCCAGTGGGCAGCGGGATCGGACACAGGAAGCGTTGCTGAGAGTGGTGAGCGCGAAGGACTTCGCTGAGCTGAGCGACAAGGCAGCAAAACGCTTTGCGAAGCAATTTGATCGCACTGATATCCCACCGGTTGGTTTGCAGAGTGATCTGAATCTGCCAGATCACGAGGCGCATCGTTTGTTGCGCGCAACCTATGGTCGTTCGATGCTGGCGCGACAAAATATCCTGCTTCAGGGTGCGCGCGTTCGTTTGCAAGGGCATGACTTCGCAGAAAATCACACGGTGTATATCAATGGTCAATGGCTGCCGTTGGATATTGAAGGCGAGTTTGCCGCTGAGTATCTGCTGCCAATCGGCGAGGCCTGGGCGCAGATCGCAGTACGCATGGACGGCGGCAGTTTGTGGTTCAAGGATATTCCCGTCAACGTGACCGGCGAGCACTTCTTCATGGTGGCGCTGGCCGATTTGACGGCGGCATCGAATGATCTGTCGGGTTCGCTGGAGCCGTTATCGGCGAATGACCGATACACCGAAGACACGTTGCTCGAAGGGCGTTTGGCGTATTACCTGAAGGCCAAGATCAAGGGCAAATACCTGCTCACTAGTCAGCTCGATTCGCGCGAGGAACAACTCGACGACATTCTCGGTAATTTGGATCAGAAAGATCCGCGCAGCTTGTTCCGTCGGATTGATCCGGATCGCTATTACCCGGTTTACGGTGATGATTCGACAACCATTAACGACACCAACTCTCAGGGCAGGCTGTATCTGCGGCTGGACTGGAACAAAAGTCATGTTGTTTGGGGCAACTACCAAACGCAGATCGATGACGCCGAGTTCATCCAATATCGTCGCACCCTCTATGGAGCGCAGCTGGACTGGCGCAGCACGGCAACGACGGAGTCGGATCAAACGCGCAGCAAGCTCAACGTGTTTGCCTCCGAAGCGCAAAGCGCCCTGGGTCATAGTGAATTCCTGGGCACCGGTGGCAGTCTTTACTATCTGCGCCATCTGGATGTGATTCCCGGTTCGGATCAGGTTCGTATCGAATATCGCGATGCAGACACCAATCGTGTCGTTAACGTCGTGGATTTGGTCCGTGGTCGTGACTATGAAATCGATGAGTTACAGGGTCGACTCATCCTCAGTGCACCGTTGTTGCAGATTGCACAACAGGCTGCGCCATCGATCATTCGGGATGGCCCGTTGGATGGCAACCTTGCGATCCTGGTCGCCGACTATGAGTATCTGCCAATTGGTTTTGATGCCGATGAGATCGCTGCAGGCGTGCGCGGCAAGCACTGGTTTGGCGATCATGTCGCGCTCGGAGGCAGTTATGTCAGCGAAGGCCGCGGCAGTGAGGATTATTCCCTGGCTGGTGTTGATGCGACGATCACCGACGGTCAAGGCACCTATCTGAAATTGGAAGCCGCCAGCAGTGAGGCGACTCAGACCGCTCGCTTTTTCTCAACCGACGGTGGCCTGAGCTTTGGCCAGTTGAATGGTGCAGCCGGCGCCAATCGGGCGGGTGACGCGGTCGGTGTAGAGGCGCGCGTGAACTTCCAGGGTATTGGCATTAGTGAGCGGCCGAATACGCTGGCCGCCTGGTGGCGTCGTACCGACGATCAGTTCTCGATTGCCCGGCGCGATGATGGCGTTGATATCTACGAGAGTGGTGTTGAGTGGTTGTACGACTGGTCGGATCGCGGTCGGGCAGCTGTGCGCGCCACATCGGTCGAACGCGAGGGACAGTCCGAGCAGACCGACATTACCGTGCAACTCAATCGTGGTATCGGTGAGGCGGGCACGCTGTCGGGTGAGGTCCGCCAGTTATCGCAACAGAATCTGGCGTTAAGTGGTGCGGGTTCGGTTGATGCCACGCTGGCTGCTTTGCGCTATGCGCATCGTCTGGGTTCGCGCGCAGAAGTCTACGCCAGTGCTCAGGTCACGCTCGACAACGATGGCGGCGACTATGACAACAATGATCTGGCGATCCTGGGCATGACTTATGCCGTCACGGAGCGCACCTCAGTGTTGGCTGAAACCAGTAGCGGGCATCGTGGAGATAGCACGACGCTGACGTTATCGCACGACGTCTCTGGCGATCATACGGTTTACGGCACGTTTACCCATTCGACGGATCAGACCGATAACCCCTTGGGTGGACTGCCGGCGACTGGCAATGGACGGGATCGATTATTACCGGGTAATACACTGGCACTTGGGCATCGCTCGCGTGTATCGAATCAACTCGAGGTGTTTAACGAGACGATGGCTGCCGATGTTCGCGGACCGGTCAGTCTGGGGCATGTATTTGGTTTGAACTGGAATACGCTCGGCGGATTCAATGTTGGCGTCACGTTGCAACGATCCGATGTGAATGCCGATCTGGGTGTGGTTGAGCGACAGGCGGTGACCGTCAGCGGCGGCTATCGATCCGCAATGCTGAATTGGTCCAGTCGCATTGAATTGCGTGATGACGATGCGGCATTTAGCAACGACAGCGTCAAACAATGGGCGGCGATCAATCGTCTGGACTGGAAGTTTTCAGAGAGCTTCCGATTGCTCACCCGCTTTAACTATGCCGACACCGACAATGATGGAGACTTCCGCGACGATGCCAAGTTGATTGAAGGTGGCGTTGGACTGGCCTATCGACCAGTGGGTCACAATAAGCTCAATTGGTTGGCTAAGTACACCTACCTGTATGACCTGACCAGTAGCGCCCAAGCGGACTTGTTTGGTGATATTGGCAATCGCACCGATCAGCGCTCGCATATTCTCAGCGTCGAAGGTATCAAGCGATTCGGCCCACGTTGGAGTGTCGGCGCTAAGCTGGCGCAGCGTATATCAGAGCTGCGCATTGATCGCTCCAGCGGTGCATGGTTTGACTCAACGACCAACTTTGCGGCACTGCGTGTGCGCTATCACCTTGTCCGCAACTGGGATGCGATGGCCGAATTTCGTCGACTGGAAGTCGAAGAGGCTGACAGCGTGCGTTCTGGTTGGTTGATTGGTGTCGACCGCCATGTGGGGGACAACTTCAAGATTGGTGTTGGCTATAACTTCACCGATTTTTCCGATGATCTGACGCAACTGGATTACGAGTTCGATGGGTTCTTCCTGAACGTATTGGGCAAGTACTAGGCGTCACGACGCATCAGACGAGCGTGCGCAGTAGGTCTACCAAAGCGTTTATGTGCTGCGCGTCCGTTCGACCATTGGTGATACACGCGCGCAAAACTGGCGTGCGTTCATAGCGGGTTTCCGAGCACCAAAAGCGTCCGTCCTGCTGCACGGCATTGACAATGTCTGTGACGCGCTCGCCGCCACCGGGTGGTTGCAGGCAGGCCACCGCCATTGGCGAGTCATTCATTTGCGCCCAGCCATTGGCGATGAGTTGATCAGACAGTTGTCTGCACAAGTCGACTGAGTGCTCAACATGCTGTGCGATGCCTTGCCAGCCAGCGATAGTCAGCGTCAGGTACAGGCGGATGCCGATGAAACGTCGCGACCACTGCATCGAGTTGATATATAGGTCATCAGGTGAATCGCCAGCAGGCATGTAGTCGGTCGCGACGTCAAAGATCTGCCCGAGTAGCGTTGGATTTCGGGTCAGGAACATGCCGGCACCCATTGTCGTAGCGAACCACTTGTGTGCATCGATCGTGACCGAGTCGGCCAGCTCGATGCCGGCCAAGGCGCTGCGCAATGTCGGGGACGCAGCCAATGCACCGCCCCAGGCGGCATCGACATGCAGCCACAGTGCTTCGTGACTGGCAAGCTCACGACACTCGTGAAGCGGATCGATCATGCCTGCATTGGTCGTGCCGGCGGTCGCTGCCACCATCACCGGCATGCAGCCTGATTGGCGATCGGTATCGATCGTTTTAGCCAGTGCCTGCATGTCCATTCGGCCCGCGCCATCGGTATCGACGAGTCGAACCGCTTGTCGGCCAATGCCCACGCTTTGCGCAATCTTCAGCCAGGCCAGATGCGATTCGCGTGACACGTATAGGGTTGGTTGTGCGTCGTATGCACGCGCACCCAATTGTCGGAACCCTGGATTTGCACTGGCTAGCGCGCACAGCACAGACGTGAGATTGGCCTCACTGCCGCCCGAGGTGAAATGGCCAGAACTGCCTTCTGGCAAGCCGATGCGCAATGCCATTTGCCGGATCACATGTTGCTCAATGTCGACAGCAGCGGGTGCGTGCGAGTACACGCAGATCTGCGGATTAAAGGCGGCTGCGATTCGATCCGCGCACTCGGCAGCGTACGTTGGGGCGGGGTTGAACAACCCGAGATAACCGGGATGTGTGGGTTGGACCAGGCCGGTTGTTAAGGTGTCAATGACCCATTGCATAGCGCGAGTGGGCTCTGTCGGTGTCTCAAAGTCCTGCCTCGCCAGTGCAGGGCGCCAGCTGTCTGGATCGCTATCGGGCATCGCCGAGCCCATCGAAACCGTTTGCAGCGCCTCGGACAGAGCCTGTGATAACCAGTCATCCAGGCCGCGTTCGTTGGGTAGGGGAAATAAAGCGTCTTGCATGGGCAGGCCCTCATCCGCCGTTCAGTCACCGAAAGGCTAGCGTCGAGTGGCTCATGGTGTCCAATAAACTGTCAGTATTACGATGAGATAGTTGAGAGAAATCAGAGAGATAGCATGAGAAAGCGCGTTGTTTGGGCGCGGTTTCGTGCAGGTGAGAAGGCATCGAAAACCCGGTTTAGCGGTTGACTACGTCGCGAATTCCCTAGAGCATTGATGTGTTTAGGAAAACTTGGTGACAAACAATGAAGGTACGTTCAATCCAGAGCCTGCTCGTGATGATCGCAGCGGCATTTGCACTCAGCGCTTGTGGTGGTTCAGACGACAGCGCGCCGGCAGACGAGCCCTCCATGATGGAGAAGGCGGCTGATGCGGCCAGCGATGCGGCGGACGCGGTCGGTGAAGCAGCGAGCGATGCTGCTGATGCGGCGGGAGAGATGGCTGGTGATGCGATGGACGCTGCCGGTGATGCAGTTGATGCGGCGGGCGATATGGCCGGTGATGCCATGGATGCGGCCGGAGAGATGGCCAGCGACGCGATGGACGCGGCAGGTGACGCAGCGAGTGCTGCGGGTGAGATGGCAGGTGATGCGATGGACGCCGCTGGCGACATGGCTGGTGATGCGATGGACGCTGCTGGCGACATGGCCGGTGATGCGATGGACGCTGCTGGCGACATGGCTGGCGATGCCATGGATGCCGCCAAGGGTGCTGCCGCCTCTGCCGGTGCTGCGGCGACGGCAATGGCTGATGACGTTATGGGCGGTTCCGCCAGTGGCGACTGTGCACTGACGGTCGAAGTCGGTGATGCGCTGGCATTTAGTACCTCTTCAATGTCCGCTCCCGCTAGCTGTGACGAAGTCAGTGTGACCATTACTCATACCGGCTCATTGCCAGCGTCGGCCATGGGTCATAACTGGGTGCTGTTGCCGAAGGACGCGATTGAAGGCGTTGCAACCGAAGGCATGGGTGCAGGACTGGGTGGTAACTACATCAAGGAAGGCGAAGACCGCATCGTGGTCGGCAGCAAGATTGTTGGTGGCGGCGAGTCTGACACCGTGACGTTCAAGCCGGCCGATCTGGATGCCGGTACCGAGTACATGTACATCTGCACATTCCCGGGCCACTGGTCTGTGATGCGCGGTACGTTCACACTGACGTAAGCGCGTACCCGATCGAGACCACTTGTTGGTCTGACAAAGAAGCCCTGACGCGAGTCAGGGCTTTTTTTGTACGCCATAACATCGCGGCGAAGGCAGATCGATGTGTAAAAACAGACGATCTACCTATTTTAAAGCAGCCTGGTACAGGTTTAGTTGCTGCAGGTGGAAAGCGTTGGTGGAAAGGTATCGACGAGCACAACTTGCGTACCGTTGTTTGCCGTACCCATTGCATCATTGAGCGATTGTGACGAGGCGCCGTCGCCGATCGTCGTATTGAAATAGACATCGCTGGAAAACAGCGCAACGTGATTGCCGCACGCGGGTGCGAACACCGATGGCGGAACCGATGGCGACTCTATGCTGCTTCCTCCGCTCGCTGCCAGTAGACCGGTTCGAACCGCAGCGGCAAACTCAGCTGCGGAATACCCAATGCCGATGTACGGTCGCGCGATGGTCGGATCACCGAGGTCCATGCGCACGAACAGCGGTGAGGAGGTGATGTGGTTGGCTAGGACGTAGCTCGCCAGGTCGCAACGCCATGGCGATTCAGTCTGCAGAGTCAGGCACGACTCATCGCGAACTGGATCGTGGTTCTGATTGCGGGTTTCTGTTGCCATTTCCAGCGCTGTGACAACAGTATCTCGCCTCGTATCATC
>JBCCZN010000105.1:0-9228 GCA_039187375.1 Pseudomonadota bacterium | reverse complement strand
TCGACGGAATGGCATCACCCGCGAAAGCGGGTTTGTATTGATCGCGGATCGCCGCGACCACTGATTCGGGTTCGCCATCACGCGCGGCATAGTAAGCGCCCATCACGCCCTGCAACTCCGGAAACTCCCCGACCATATCGGTGACCAGATCACAGCGCGCCAGCAGCGCCGCTCGCTGGATCGGTTCGACATCGATGTGCAACTGCTCCGCCAGCTGCGTTGCGATCGCAATCGTCCGGGCACTCTTGTCGGCGATGCTGCCCAGCTCGCGTTGATAAACAATGTTCAACAAACGATCTACGCGTGCGCTGAGCGGTTGTTTGCAATCGTTATCCCAAAAAAAGGCGGCATCCGCCAAGCGCGGTGCGATGACCCGTTCATTTCCCTGTTGCACCGCCTGCGGATTCACGCTGTCGATATTGGCAACGGTGATGAAATGCCGCGTTTGTTGACCCTCCTGATCAACAACCGGGAAATATCGTTGATGCACTTTCAAGGTGGCGCTCAATACTTCCGACGGCAGTTGCAGAAAACGGGCATCAAATTGTCCGGCGATTGCCACAGGCCAATCGCACAACGCCGTTATTTCCTCAACTAACGCCTCATCTGGTTCAACGGCGCCATCCAGCGATTTAGCGAGTGTTGTGACCTGATCCCGAACCACAGCCGTGCGCTTGTCCATCTCAACGATGACCTGTCGATTTTCGAGTGCCTGAACGTAGTGAACTGCTGCATCCAGCTCAAACCACTCGTTGGCGTGGAAGCGGTGGCCGCGGCTTTTGTTGCCCGACTTCACGCCAAACAACTCACAATCCACCACCGCATCATCGAGCATCACCATCAGCCAATGCAGCGGTCGAACAAAGGACGCGGTGCTATCGCCCCAACGCATGCGCTTGGGAATCGGTAGACTCTCCGCAACCGCGCCCAGCAGCTCTGCGATAATCTGCTCCGCCGAGCGCCCCTGAATGTGTCTGGTGACCTGCAGCCATTCGCCTTTATCTGTGATCTCACGCTCCAGCGCATCGACGCTGACACCATTCTTGTCCGCAAACGCTATTGCCGCGCGAGTTGGCTCGCCCGCCTCATCAAACGCGACCTTGAGTGGTGGCCCGCGTAACACCTGAGTGTCATCCGATTGTGAACGGGCGAGTCCAGTGACCATGACCGCCAGCCGACGCGGCGCGGCCAATGGCATCACGGTTGTCGGTGTCAGTCGTGCTTGTTGCAACGCCGTCTGCACACCCTCCGCGAAAGCCAGCGCAAGCGTGCGCATCGCCTTCGGCGGCAGCTCTTCCAGACCCAGCTCGATGACCAGTGTCGCGACATTCCTGGTGTTCTGATTCACCTCAACCTGCCTTACTGACACTCTCGACCATCGGGAAGCCCAGTGCTTCGCGTGATTGGTAATACAACTGTGCCACTGCACGTGCCAATGCGCGTACCCGCAAGATGTAGGCCTGCCGCTCGGTCACCGAAATGGCTTGTCGGGCATCCAGAATGTTGAAGGTGTGTGAGGCGATCAATACCTGCTCATAAGCGGGCAGTGGTAGTTCTTTTTCAATCAGACCCTGACAATCCGCCTCCGCCTGATCGAACGCCTTAAACGCAAATGCCACATCGGCATGCTCAAAATGATATGCCGACATCTCGACTTCATTTTGATGAAACACATCGCGATAGGTAATTCGACCGAGCGGTCCGTCGGTCCACACGACATCGAAGATGCTCTCGACGTCCTGCAGATACATGGCGATGCGCTCCAGCCCGTAAGTGATCTCACCGGTCACCGGCCTGCATTCCAGACCTCCGGCTTGTTGGAAGTAAGTGAACTGCGTGACTTCCATGCCATTGAGCCAGACCTCCCAGCCAAGCCCCCAGGCACCCAGAGTCGGCGACTCCCAATTGTCCTCAACGAAGCGAATGTCATGAACCAGCGGATCGATACCCAGCGCCCGCAGTGAATTGAGATACAGATCTTGAATCTCCAACGGCGATGGCTTGATGACCACCTGATACTGATAATAGTGCTGTAGCCGGAAGGGGTTGTCGCCGTAGCGCCCGTCGGTAGGCCGTCGGCATGGCTGAACGTAAGCTGCGCTCCACGGCTCCGGGCCAATTGCACGCAGGAATGTCGCAGGATGAAAGGTCCCGGCGCCGACAGGCAGATCCAGCGGTTGTTGCACCACGCAGCCACAGCGTGCCCAATAATGCTGCAAGGTCAGGATCAGGTCCTGAAACGTCTCCGGTGTGCGGGTTGCTACCGGAACCACGGTGTCATTCATTGCGGGCTCTTTCAAAGCACAGATCAAACAGCGGCGCAGTATAAACCTTCACGATGGCGATGCGAGGCTCGCCATCACGACTTTCATCTGCTGTGCGCACAGCATTAGTGCAAACCCTCGACCTGGATGCACCAATATTGTGCGATACTGGGTACGGAGATTTTTAATATTACAGCATTAACAATCACTTAGCTGTTTCCTTGGATGGCATGTTTCGTGCACTGTTATGGCACATCCGAGCACACGGATTTCTACATCGTAATGGGAGGTATCCAAATGAGCAGCGCTGACGTCCTCAGCATGATTAAGGAGCACGACGTTAAGTTCGTCGATTTCCGCTTCACCGACACCAAGGGTAAGGAACAACATGTCACCGTGCCCGCACATACTATCGACGATTCGTTGTTAGAAGACGGCAAGATGTTTGATGGCTCGTCCATCGCCGGTTGGAAGGGTATCAATGAGTCCGACATGATCCTGATGCCCGATAGCGGCACTGCTGTGATCGATGTGTTCTCCGAAGAAACGACGATGAATCTGCGTTGCGATGTTATCGAGCCGGCCACAATGCAGGGCTATGGGCGAGACCCGCGTTCCCTGGCGCATCGCGCTGAAGCCTATTTGAATTCAACCGGCATCGCCGACACGGCGTATTTCGGACCGGAAAACGAATTCTTCGTTTTTGATGACGTGCGCTGGGATGACGCACTCGGCAGCGCCTTCTTCAAGGTTGATTCTGTCGAGGGTGCCTGGAATAGCGGCACCGAAATGGAAGGCGGCAACTACGGTCACCGACCGGGTATGAAAGGTGGCTACTTCCCGGTACCGCCAGTTGATTCACTGCATGATCTGCGTTCGGCTATGTGTCTTGCGCTGGAAGAGATGGGTATCGAGACCGAGGTTCATCACCACGAGGTGGCGACGGCTGGACAGTGCGAGATCGGTGCTAAATTCGATACGTTAGTAAAAAAGGCCGATGGTGTTCAGACGCTGAAATACGTCGTGCACAACGTCGCTCACAGCTACGGTAAAACCGCCACATTCATGCCTAAACCACTGGTTGGTGATAATGGCAACGGCATGCACGTGCATCAGTCGCTCTCCAAAGACGGCACCAACCTGTTTACCGGTGATGCGTATGGCGGCTTGTCGGAAACCGCGCTGCACTATATCGGCGGCATTTTAAAACATGCCAAGGCAATCAATGCATTTGCCAATCCGTCAACCAATAGCTACAAGCGTCTAGTGCCCGGTTTCGAAGCGCCGGTCATTTTGTCTTACTCTGCACGTAACCGGTCGGCGTCGATTCGCATTCCGTTCATCGCGAACCCGAGAGCGCGCCGCATCGAGGTGCGCTTCGGTGACTCGATGGCTAATCCGTACTTCTGTTTTGCCGCCATGCTGATGGCCGGCCTGGATGGCATCAAGAACAAGATCCATCCGGGAGACCCGGCCGATAAGGATCTGTACGACCTGCCTCCAGAAGAGGAAGCGAAGCTCGATCATGTTGCGTTCTCGCTGGAGGGTGCGCTCGAGGCGCTGGATCAGGATCGCGAGTTCCTGAAAGCTGGCGATGTCTTCTCAGACGATCTAATCGATGGCTACATTGACTTGAAGATGGAAGAAGTCACCCGTCTTCGTATGGCCACCCATCCGGTGGAATTTGATATGTACTACAGCCTGTAATCAATGACTTAGGCGATACAAGTGGCCAGTGTCTGTGACTCAGGCACTGGCCGCACTGATCGCCGCAGGTTATTCTGCTATGCATGCGATGGTTATTCACAATGGCTTTGGCGCTCTTTCTGGCGAGTGCGGCAGCGCAACAAGTCTACCGTTGGGTCGATGATGATGGCGTTGTGCACTATTCGGATCAGCCACCGCCGGTCGACGCTCGTGAGCTCGAATCGGTCGATATTGACGTCCCGCCCGGCATCAGCAATCCCAGCCGGATCGCGGGTGCAGCGATCAGCAACTCGCAGGCAGCCAGTGATTTGCTGCGGCAAATCGAATCAGGTCAGAATGACCAGACATCGCAGGTTTATGGATATCGCGGTCTGGTCATCGAATCCCCGACTGAGCAGCAGGTCATATGGAACATAGCCACGCGGCTGCCGGTTCGGGTTCAGGTGACGCCGGGTCTGGCCGGGTCGCACAAGATTCAGATGATTCTCGACGGGCAACCGATCGGGGAGCCGTCGGACCGGACATCACTGAGCGTGTCACCGGTGTATCGGGGCGAACACTCGTTAGTGGCGACGGTGGTGGACGAGGAGGGCAACACACTGTTCACCGGTCAGGCGGTAACGTTTTACGTCCAGCAAGCGGGTCGGGCGAACTGACTGACATTGAGATTGCATCCGGCGATGTCCTGAGCAATCTATCAACCAGTGTGGTGATTCTAGATCGCCACCATCGCATCCTCTATCTCAATCCTGCCGCAGAAAATTTGCTGCAAGGCAGCGCAGTAAACCTGCGTAATCAGGTACTTACGAGTTGCTTTGATGCTGCACATTCGTTGGCAGCGCTACTCGAGCGTTGCCAACGGGAGCAACAGACTTATGCACTGGAGCTCGAGTTGCGCGCCCGTACGCTACAACAGCGCGCGATCTTTATTGACTGTCGCGTCGAGCCTTATGGCTTGCCAGAGCAAGGACTACTGCTGGTTGAGTGCAACGATATCTCGTCTCGCATGCGAATCAACCGTGACAAGGCCTTGCGCTCGCAGCATGGCGTGGGTCGACAGATCACACGTCAATTGGCTCATGAAATTAAGAATCCGCTGGGCGGACTGCGCGGTGCTGCGCAGCTACTGCAACGCCAGATCATCGATCCATCGTTACACGAATATACCGATGTCATTATCGGCGAGGCGGATCGTCTGGCCAGTCTGGTCGATGCGCTGCTTGGGCCAGGGGGTGAGCCACGCAAGACTCAGGTCAATATTCACGATGTACTGGAGCATGTGTTGCGGATTGTGTCGTCGGATGTATCGGTCCAGCGCCAGTGGCAGCGAGACTATGACCCGAGCCTGCCACTGATGTATCTGGACCGCGATCAGATGATTCAGGCGGTGCTTAACATTGTGCGTAACGCCATTGCGGCGACGCGCGGTATGCAGGAAGGCGTCATTTGTTTGCGGACCCGCGCCCTGACCAACGACACAATCGGTGAGCAGCGCCACAGACTGATTGCCAGTATTGAGATTGAAGACAATGGACCCGGTATCGCACCGGAGCTACGTGACTCTATTTTCTATCCACTTGTGACCGGCCGACCCGACGGTACCGGTATCGGCTTGCCTTTGTCGCAGGAGTTGATCAACCGCCATGACGGACTTATCGAATTCACCAGCGAACCCGGCTGCACAGTCTTTCAGATCCGACTTCCCATTGAGCATGAACACTGACGCCATCACAGTCTGGTTGGTCGATGACGACGCCTCCATGCGTTGGGTGTTGGAGCAAGCCCTAAAACAGGCTGGCATGCAGATTCGGGGATTTGAATCGGCTGAAGCCGCGATCGACGCCATGGACACCGATTTACCCGGTGTGCTCGTCACCGATATCCGAATGCCAGGCGCTACGGGTCTGGAATTGATGCAACAGGTGCATGCGCGTGCGCCAGAGTTGCCGGTGATCGTCATCACCGCCCATTCTGATCTGGATAGTGCCGTGTCCGCTTATCAAAGCGGCGCGTTCGAATATCTACCAAAACCGTTCGACATCGACGAGGTGGTGACGCTGGTACGGCGTGCCTGGCTGGAGACGAAAGGCGATGACGCCAAACCGCGCCAGCGAGGTGGGACCGTTTTGCCTGAGCTCATCGGTCAAGCGGCTGCGATGCAAGATGTTTTCCGTGCTATTGGTCGCCTGTCTCGCTCTAGTATGACGGTGTTGGTGACCGGCGAGTCCGGCACCGGCAAGGAGTTAATCGCACGCGCGCTGCATCGCAATAGTCCACGCGCGGATGCTCCGTTCATTGCCTTGAACACGTCGGCCATCGCAGCCGAATTGCTGGAATCCGAACTGTTTGGCCATGAAAAGGGTGCATTCACCGGTGCTGACAGTCGTCGCGTTGGTCGTTTTGAACAGGCCGACAAAGGCACGCTGTTCTTAGATGAAATCGGCGATATGTCAGCGGCGCTGCAGACGCGACTGTTGCGCGTATTGGCGGAGGGGGAATTTTACCGGGTTGGTGGCCAGACTCCGATTCGAGTCGATGTGCGTGTCATCGCGGCGACACACCAGGACCTAAGCACCGCTGTTGCCGAAGGGCGTTTCCGTGAGGACTTGTTCCATCGTCTGAATGTGATTCGAATTGAATCGCCACCGTTGCGGGATCGGCGCGACGACGTGCCATTGTTGATTGATCACTACCTGCAAAGCGCGGCGGTCGAGCTTGGCGTCGAGGCGAAGTCACTGGATCAAAAGGCGGCCGCGGCGCTTTACGCATTCGACTGGCCGGGCAATGTCCGTCAGTTAGTCAATGCCTGCCGTCGTCTGACGGTGAGCGCGCCCGGTACGGTGATCGGACTGGATGACATACCGGCCGAATTCGGCGGCGAGTCAACCGATGCGAGTGGCACGCAAACCTGGACAGTGGCGCTTGCCGCCTGGGCTAGCAAACAGCTTGAGGGCGGGAATCGGCCCCCGTTGTTACAGGAGGCATTGCCAGCGCTGGAAACCACACTGATCCGAATCGCACTACAGCAGGCGTCCGGCCAGCGTGGCGAAGCCGCCAAATTGCTGGGCTGGGGTCGTAACACACTCACCCGTAAAATCGCGCAACTCGAACTGGACCTGTAATCTGTAACCCTCGCTGCAATGATTCGGGTAGCGGCCGGGTCTGTGTTGGCAGTTAAGGGTTTAGTGTGAGGAGCTAGATCGATGATCAGAAATTGGATTTATGTTGCGACGGTGTTGTTCAGTGGCGCAGCACTCGCCGAGGTGCCTGACCGGGCCGAAGATGTCCAACCACTGCAGGTCGGAGATGATGCCCCGACTTTTACCGCGTTGGATCCCAATGGCGCACCGGTTGAATTCAGTGCCGAGGGTAACCGGTCACTACTGATTTTCTATCGCGGTGGCTGGTGTCCTTATTGCAACCGTCACCTGCAGGCATTACGGGATGTGGTTCCAACGCTTGCCTCGGCCGGCGTTGATGTATTGTTCCTGTCGGCTGACCGACCGGAGAAATTGGCGGAGAGTTTGTCCGAGCAAAATCTTGATTACCGTCTGCTATCCGATGCGTCGATGGCGGTGTCGCGCGCCTATGGCGTGGCCTTCCGCGTGGATGATGAGACCGTCGAGAAATACAAAGGCTTTGGCATCGATCTGGAAGCGGCCTCCGGCTACACACATCATCAATTGCCGGTTCCGGCGGTATATCTGGTCGATGCCGACGGCATGATTGAATTTGTGCATACCAACGCAGATTATCGCGTGCGCTTGTCTGCCGATGCGTTGCTGAGTGCCGCGGGTGTCAGCAGCGGCGATTAGGCTTGAATGCCACACGCGTGCATGTTTGACATTGTTCTATACGAGCCGGAGATTCCGCCCAATACTGGCAATATTATCCGGCTGTGCGCGAATACCGGATGCCGGTTACACCTGATCGAGCCACTGGGTTTCTCACTGGAGGAAAAACGCCTGCGGCGTGCAGGATTGGATTACGCTGAATTTGCTCGCGTTGAACGCTGGCCAAATTTGGATACGTGTTTGCAGTCATTGAATGGCGGTACGCTGTACGCGCTGTCGAGCAAGGTAGCCCGACCCTATACTGAGGTGGCGTTTGTGCCAGGGGATGTTCTGTTGTTCGGACCCGAAACACGAGGCTTGCCCGAATCGGTGCGAGATGCATTGCCGGCACAGCAGCGGTTGACGATTCCGATGATGCCGAACAGTCGCAGCCTGAATCTTAGCAACAGTGTTGCAGTCGTGGTGTATGAGGCCTGGCGTCAGAATCGCTTCAATTGCGACTGAATTCGGCGCCGGATGGCCGATTCATCAGTGCTTGCACCGCTTCACGCGGCTCCACATCTTCATACAAAATTTTGTAGAGCTGCTCGATAATGGGTAATTCCAGCTGCAAACGTTGGCCAGCGTCATACACCGCCTGCGCTGCGAGTACACCCTCGACCACCTGCTGGATCTCGGCCTCTGCCTGTTTAATGCCCTTGCCGTCCGCCAGCGCCAAACCCATCCGACGGTTGCGCGACTGATTGTCCGTACAGGTCAAAACAAGATCACCCATGCCGGCGAGCCCCATAAAGGTCTCCGCTTGTGCGCCCCGCGCCAGACCAAAACGTGTCATCTCCGACAGGCCGCGCGTAATGAACGCAACACGGGTGTTGCTACCAAAACCGAGTCCGTCGGAGAGGCCTGCCCCAATGGCCATAATATTCTTGATCGCACCCCCGACTTCCACGCCGATCACGTCATTGCTGGTGTAGGCACGGAACGCCGCGTCCGACAGTCTGTTCGCGATGGTTTGTGCATAGTCTGAGTCGGCCGACGCCACTGTCAGCGCGGTCGGGAGTCCGCGCGCCAGCTCCTTGGCGAAGGTCGGACCCGAGAGTACAGCCAGTTGGCGACCATCGCCCAGTACATCGGTGACCACTTCATGCGGTAATTGGCCGGTCGCAAGTTCAAGACCTTTGGTAGCCCAGCTGATACTGCTGTCGGCCGCCAGCATCGGTGCCAACAACTCAACGGTTTCACGCAGTGCGTGGCTGGGCACGGAAATGAGAATGTCATCAACAACGTCTATTGCCCGCGTCAGCTCGGTCTCTATCTGAAGTGAGTTCGGGAATGGGCCTTCCGGCAGATAGCGTTGGTTGCAGCGATCGGCAGCCATCGTTTGGCACTGACTGGAATCTCGACCCCAAAGCCGGACCTCACTGCCCGCACGTGCATACTGGATGGCGAGTGCCGTTCCCCAC
>JBCCZN010000104.1:0-9250 GCA_039187375.1 Pseudomonadota bacterium | reverse complement strand
CCAGTACCTGATAACTCATGAAAGTATTCGGAATCTCCCAGGTACTGGCGCGCAAATGGCGGCCGCAGACATTCGCCGACGTTGTCGGGCAGGGTCACGTCCTGAGGGCCCTGTCGCATGCCCTGGATCATGACAGGCTGCATCATGCCTATCTGTTCGCCGGCACACGGGGGGTGGGGAAGACCACACTCGCACGAATTCTCGCGAAGGCACTCAATTGCGAGCGCGGTGTGTCCTCAACACCGTGTGGCGACTGCAGCGCCTGCGCGGAGATCGATGCCGGTCGTTTTATCGATTTGATCGAAGTGGACGCCGCGTCGCGGACCAAGGTCGACGATACACGAGAGTTGTTGGATAACGTCCAGTACGCGGCCACGCGCGGTCGCTTCAAGGTGTACCTGATCGACGAGGTTCACATGCTCTCGACGCATTCTTTTAATGCGCTGTTGAAAACGCTCGAGGAGCCGCCGGATCACGTGAAATTCCTGTTGGCGACGACGGACCCGCAGAAGTTGCCGGTGACGGTCTTGTCACGCTGCTTGCAGTTCAATCTATTGCGTTTGACTCAAACCGAGATCGCCGATCGTTTGGCGCACATCGCACAGGCCGAGGGGATTGATGCAGAACGTTCGGCACTCAATCTCCTCGCGCGTGCCGCCGATGGCAGTTTGCGTGATGCGCTGAGCCTGACGGACCAGGCGATCGCGTTTGGTGATGGGGCATTACCCGAGTCGGCGGTCGCCGAGATGCTGGGCACGTTGAGTGACGATACTGTTACAAGCGTGTTGCGGGCGCTGGCCGATCATAATGCCGATGCGTTGATGCAGCTGATCGCAGAGCTCGACCAGCGTGTCCCGAATTACGCTCAGTTGCTTGATGCCATCGCTGAGAGTCTGTCAAAGCTTGCGGTGTGGCATGTGCTGCAAAGCGTTGAGGATGAAGCAGACACCGATCTGTATGAATCTCTGGCGTCGGCGATTTCCCCAGAGGATACCCAGCTTTGGTATCAGATCGCACTGCACGGCAAACGCGATTTGCCATTGGCGCCACAGCCTCGTATCGGCGCTGAAATGACATTGCTGCGCATGCTTGCGTTTCGGCCGGAACGCGGGTCAAGTGAGGCATCTTTCGCAGATGCGAAATCCACGTCGTCACCGACGGCGGCAAAATCTGCGGCGCAGCCTGCGGCGAAACCCATGGCCAACCAGGCCGCGCCAGCGGTGGCCGAGACTCGACAGGCGGCGTCGGTGCCGACAGATGTTGTCGAGGTGGATGGTGATGACGGGTCACTTGCCGATACATGGCATCGCATCGTGCACAAACTCGAGCTGAAGGGCATGGTGCGGTTATTGGCGGCCAATTGCGCATTGGAGTCGCGTGACGGGGATGCATTGACGCTGTCACTCGACAAGCGCAGCGAATCGTTACTCAGTGATGTGCGCGTCAAGGATCTGGGCAAAGCGCTGGCCAATTATTTTGGCAGCAGTATCGATGTTACGGTGAAGGTCGATGGTGTCACAGCGGGACACAGTCCGGCACAGCGTGAGGCGCGTGCCAAGGAACAGGCGCAGCAGGATGCGCGCGAATCACTGGAGCGCGATGCGGGTTTGGTCGAAGCGCAGAAGCTCTTTGACGTCACTCTGGATGCCGACAGTATTCAGATAGATGGTATGAACCAGGCTGCGGGGTCTCGCAGCAACAATGGAGCACAATCATGAAAGGTGGCATCGGCCAGCTAATGAAGCAGGCCAAGCAAATGCAGGAAAATATGCAGAAGGCGCAGGAGGCGCT
Source organism: Pseudomonadota bacterium (assembly GCA_039187375.1). Lineage (GTDB taxonomy): Bacteria > Pseudomonadota > Gammaproteobacteria > Steroidobacterales > Woeseiaceae > CALBPI01. The sequence goes on along the minus strand of JBCCZN010000104.1, from coordinate 7,459 downwards.
GGCAAACACCGAGGTCATCGGTGAGTCCGGCGCGGGTATGGTCAAGGTGACGATGACCTGTAAGCACGAGGTGCGCGGTATTGTGATCGACGACAGTTTGCTAGGTGAGGATCGTGAAATGCTAGAGGACCTGCTCACGGCGGCGTTTAATGACGCCTTACGTCAAGTTGAGCGCGAATCGCAGGCACAAATGGCGGATATGGCGGGCGGTCTTGAGTTGCCTGCAGGTTTGAAGCTGCCGTTTTAGGCGATGGCGACATTCACGCCACTACTAGCCGAATTGATCGAGTCGTTGCGCTGCTTGCCAGGCGTTGGCCAAAAGACCGCACAACGCATGGCATTCGCATTAATGGACGGCGACCGGGACGATGCGCGTAAATTGTCCGAAGCGTTGCGCGCATGCGCGGATGGTATACGCCTGTGTGAGCGGTGCCGTCTGTTTTCGGATGCGCCACTGTGCCCGGTGTGTACCGACCCAGCGCGCGACGACACCCTGCTATGCGTGGTTGAGTCTGCTGCGGATGTTTATGCGCTCGAGCAAGCAACCGGTTTTCGTGGTCGCTATTTTGTCCTGTTAGGCCACCTGTCTCCGTTGGATGGTATCGGCCCGGGAGAATTGGGTCTGGATTTGCTGTCGCAACAAATGCAGTCGCAGTCTTTGCGAGAGATCATTATTGCGACCAACCCAACGGTTGAAGGCGATGCGACGGCGCATTACATCAGTGACATGGCTGCACGCTATTCAATTAACACCAGCCGTATTGCGCATGGTGTGCCGGTTGGTGGTGAGCTTGAATATGTCGACGGTGGTACCTTGTCGCACGCGTTCAATGGACGCCGGCAAATGAACTGGGTGACGGAGTTATCGAATGAAAAATCCAGCTGATTGCCTGTTTTGCAAGATCATTGCTGGTGACATCCCGGCGACCAAGGTGTTTGAGAGCGACTCGGTCATTGGTTTTAACGACATTAATCCGCAAGCGCCGGTGCATGTATTGTTCATACCACGTGAACACGTACGCAGTGCGGCTGAGCTACATGACGACCAGGCACATTTGGCGGGAGAATTGATACTCGCGGCGCGTGCCTATGCCGCGCAGATCGGTATATCTGACGAGGGTTTTCGATTGGTGATCAACTGTAACGGCCATGGTGGTCAGACGGTATATCACCTTCACTTGCATTTACTTGGCGGCGAGCAATTGGCTCTCGGCTTTGGCTCCTGATCAATAACGTCCTTGTGTCAGTTGGCGCGTCAGTTGCGCAAGACGCATGAAGCTTTGGTAGCGGCGCGAATCAATCAACCCATCCTCAACCGCTTGTTTGACTGCGCAATGCGGTTCGGCTCGATGCAGACAATCGCTGAAACGGCACTGTTGTGACGTTTCCGAGATTTCGACAAACCCGTAAGCCACGTCATGGACCGATGGAATATGCGGGGCGTAGTCGCGTACGCCGGGCGAGTCGATCACCGATCCGCTGTCGGGCAGATCGATTAGCTGCGCAGCGACCGTCGTGTGGCGCCCCTCATCATTGGATGATGAGATTTGGCTGGTTCGCTGCTGCGCCTCACCGACCATCGCGTTGACTAACGAGGATTTACCAACGCCACTTTGACCGACCAGAATACTGGTTCTGGATGCCAACAGCTGCTGCAACCCATTCAGGCCTTCAGTGCTCGCAGCACTGGTGCAGAGCACCGGATAGCCAAGATCACGGTAGGTAGCCAGGGTATCTGGCGCTGGGTTTCGGTCTGCTTTGTTCCAGACCAGCGCCGCGTCGCACGACATAAGACGCGCACCGGCCAGGAAGCGATCGACCATGAACAGATCCACCGCTGGCGCTGCGCAGATAACGACTACCATCAGATCGATATTGGCAGCGAGCACTTCTCGATTGCCGCGTGAATCGGGTCGCACCAGTTCGTTGTTGCGGGGGTTGATGGTTTCGATGAGCCAGTCGGTTTCATTCGGCAGAGGTCGGGCCAGTACAGTATCGCCGGTGACAGGCCGCATTTTTTTGCCACGCGTCCTGGCCTGTATAGTGAGGACGGTCGACGCCTCCGGTGCACGCAATAAAAAGCGCCGACCCCAAGAGGCACAGACCTGCATCGGTCGCGCCGGCAAATTATTTGTGTTGAGACCTGCTCCGCTCATATCGCAAGTATGCCAGCGTCGCCAATTGCGGACAGCTGGCGCTATGTATTCATCGTAGGATCAATGTGTAACGCCGGCATTCTGATACACTCTCGACATGAACGACAGCGCTACAAGTCGCGACAAAGGTGAGGCACGCCTGATCTGGATTGATCTGGAAATGACCGGTCTTGATCCCGAGTCCGATGTGATCATCGAGATTGCGACCATTGTGACCGATGCCCAGCTCAATGAAATAGCGACTGGGCCTGTCCTCGCGATACACCAGTCTGATGAGGTGCTGAATGGTATGGATGCCTGGAATACACGCCAACATGGTCAGTCCGGACTCACGCAGCGGGTTCGCAACAGTGCCGTCGATACGTCAGATGCGGAACATCAGACAATCCAGTTTCTACGGCAGTTCGTTGCCGCGGGTCAGTCGCCGATATGCGGTAACAGTATTTGCCAGGACAGACGTTTTCTGGCGCGTTATATGCCTAAGCTGGAAGCGTATTTCCATTACCGAAACCTCGATGTCAGTACCATCAAGATTCTGGCTAATTTGTGGCGCCAGGATGTCGCGTCTGGTTTCCACAAGGCCTCTTCGCATTTGGCGCTCGACGATATCCGTGACTCGATCGAGGAGCTGCGACACTATCGCCAGCAGTGGCTTGTCGGAGCAGACTAGGTCTGTCTGGTATGGCCGCGGCACCTTCTGATTTGCGTTGTTCACCCAGCGCCGAACGCAATGCCAAACCCATCGGTGAAGTGTTGGTAGACCATCTGGCTGGTTGTCGTCGACTGTTGGAGATTGGCAGCGGCACGGGTCAACATGCGAGTACGCTGGTTGGGCAAATGCCGGGTCTGATCTGGCAGCCCAGCGATTGGCCGTGTGACTCTGAGACGATTAGCGCATGGTCGAAGGATGCGGTGGGTTCGGATCGAATCGCTGCACCGATCACACTGAACGCTGCGGATCGGACGCATTGGGCTGCAGCAGACCGATACGATGCGGTTTTGACCATCAATACACTGCACATCATGCCCTGGGAGCAAGGTCGGGCGTTGCTGGCGAATGCTGCAATGCACGCTGTGTCGGGGTGCCTGTTGTTGATTTACGGCCCTTTCCATATTGGCGGCGCAGCGACTAGTGAAGGCAATGCACGTTTCGATGTCAGTCTGCGCCAGGCGGGCACGGGCAGTGGCATTCGTGATATCGAGCAGGTACGTGCCGAGATGGCAGCCAATCAATGGTTGGAGGTGGCGCATTACCACATGCCGGCCAACAACCAGATGCTGGTGGGCCGTCTGGCATGACGGCTCGATTCACTGTTCAGGGTGGTTGCCATTGTGGTGCGGTGCGCTTCGAGGCCGTGGTCGCTGCCCAGCTCGTTGCGCACGCCTGTAATTGCTCAATTTGCCAGGCCAGCGGGTTTGTGGGTGCAATTATTCCTGCCGCGGATTTCACGCTGTTAGCGGGGGAGTCAGCGTTGAGCGAATACACATTTAACACCGGCGTGGCCAAGCATTTGTTTTGTCGTCATTGTGGTGTCAAGTCATTCTATCGACCACGCTCCAACCCTGATGGCGTCAGCCTCAATATTCACTTGCTCGAATTGCCGCCGACTGTGCAGGTGCGCATCGAGCCGTTTGACGGGCAAAACTGGGAACAGTACGCCCACACCCTCCAACATTTATCCAAAAGGTAACCAGATGCGCGGGTCGGTTGTTCTATTTGCTGTGGTTTTGATTTGGGCTTTGATGCCACCGGGTGCGTTTGCGCAGAGTGGGGACACTCGTTACGTCACCGACAGGAACCTGATCATGATGCGGGGCTCGCCGGAGCCACGCGCACAGATTATTCGACAGTTGCCTACCGGTACGGCGTTGATTGTAGTCAGCGACGATGCGCAAAATGGGTACTCCAGAGTTCGCCTGACAACCAGCGATACGGAAGGATACGTATTGACACGGTTGCTGATGCGCGAGCCGGATGCACGCACTCAGGTCGCGGCCTTGGAAGCGCAAATCAACACACTGCGCGCGCAAAGCGGCGATCGGGGGCGTGAACTGGATGATCTGCGTATTGCCAATCAGCAGGCGGCAGAGCGTATCGCGGCATTGGAGGCGAGCAATCAATCATTGCAGAATGACCTGGATGAGCTGACGCGCAAATCGGCGCGGGTGGTTGCGATTGATCGTGAAAACGGTGAGCTACGCACAACACTGACGGATGCCGAAATCGAGGTACAGGCGCTGCGATCTGAGAATGAGATGTTGTCGAGTCAGCGGATGATGTGGTGGTTCGTGTTGGGCGCGATTGTCTTACTGACCGGTATCCTGCTTGGACTTATTCTGCCGACACTACGCCGTCGACGCGGCGGTTACCGCGGTGGTGATTTACTCTCGTAGTATCCGCCGGAGCAGGCTGGCTAGCCGGCCGTCTGGCCGGCAAGATAGAGCCAGGTCTCGATGACAGTATCCGGATTTAGAGACATGCTCTCTATGCCCTGATCAAGTAACCAACGGGCCAATTCCGGGTGGTCCGAAGGGCCTTGCCCACAGATGCCGACGTATTTGCCCTGACGCTTGCAGGCAGAGATCGTCAACTCTAGCAGTGCCTTGACGGCCTCATCGCGCTCATCGAACAGGTCTGCAATCAGGCCTGAGTCGCGATCCAGTCCGAGTGCCAATTGAGTCATATCGTTCGAGCCGATCGACATGCCATCGAAATACTGCAGGTACTGATCGGCCAATAAGGCATTGGTCGGCAGCTCTGACATCATGATGAGTTTCAGATCATGTTCGCCGCGGGTCAGGCCGTTTTCCGCCAGCAGCTCAGTGACTTGGCGCGCTTGATCCACGGTGCGCACGAACGGCACCATCACCTGCACATTGGTTAAACCCATCTCATTGCGCACGTAGCGCAATGCGCGGCATTCAAGCTCGAAGCATTTGCGGAAATTCGGATCGAGGTAACGCGCAGCTCCGCGGAATCCAAGCATCGGATTTTCTTCATTGGGCTCGTAAATTGAACCGCCAATCAGGTTGGCATATTCATTAGATTTGAAATCCGACAATCGCACGATTACCGGCTCCGGTGCGAAAGCGGCAGCAATCGTACTGATCCCTTCTGCCAGTTTGGTAACGAAAAACTCGATCGGATCTCCATAGCCGGCCATCTGTTCGTCAACCATCTCGCGCGTATCGTCGTCAATGCTGTCGTAGTCGAGCAGTGCTTGCGGATGCACGCCAATCATGCGGTTGATGATGAACTCTAAGCGAGCCAAACCCACCCCGCGGTGAGGGATCGACGCGAAGTCGAATGCGCGGTCCGGGTTGCCAACGTTCATCATGATCTTGACGGGTACTTCCGGTAGCGAATCAAGCTCAATCTGACGTTTCTCGAATTCGAGTAATCCGTCGTAGATAAAGCCCTCGTCGCCCTCGGCGCAGGATACTGTGACTTCGGTGCCATCTTTGAGCAATTCTGTGGCGTCACCACAGCCGACGACGGCTGGGATGCCTAGCTCGCGTGCGATGATCGCGGCGTGGCAGGTACGCCCGCCGCGGTTGGTCACAATGGCTGAGGCACGTTTCATCACCGGTTCCCAATCCGGATCGGTCATGTCCGCAACCAAGACATCGCCGCTTTGTACCCGCGCCATCTCATCCACATCGTTGATGACTTTGGCTTTGCCGGAACCGATCTTCTGGCCGATGCTGCGACCGCTGCACAACACCTGCGAGCGGCGCTTGAGCGAGAAACGCTGCAAGGTCCTGCCGCTGCGTGACTGGACTGTCTCCGGACGGGCTTGCAGGATGTACAGCCTACCGTCTTCACCATCCTTGCCCCATTCGATATCCATCGGTCTTTGGTAGTGATCCTCGATGGTCAGGGCATAACGAGACAATTGCAGCACATCTTCGTCGGTCAGAGAAAAGCGCTGGCGATCGGCGCTGTCAACATCGACGGTCTGAACGCTTTTGCCGGCTTTTGCAGAATCGGTGAGGATCATCTTGATCGATTTACTGCCCAGATTACGTCGCAGAATCGATGGACGATCGGCGCGCAATGCCGACTTGTAGACATAGAATTCGTCCGGATTGACCGCACCCTGTACGACGGTCTCTCCAAGGCCCCAGGAAGAGGTGATGAACACCAGATCACGGAAGCCTGATTCGGTGTCCAGCGTGAACATTACACCGCTGGCACCGCGGTCACTGCGCACCATGTGCTGAATTCCAGCGGACAGGGCCACCTGCTCATGTGAGTAACCCTGATGAACGCGATAGGCGATTGCTCGGTCGTTGAACAGCGATGCGAATACGTCTTGCATGGCGGCAACGACATTTTCGAAGCCACGGATATTCAGGAATGTCTCCTGTTGCCCGGCGAACGAGGCGTCTGGCAAGTCCTCTGCGGTCGCGGAGGAACGTACGGCGACAGCGATGTCGCGACCCTCGGCCATCTCGTCCCAGGCGGCGCGCATGTCATCGCGTAGTTTTTGTGGCAACGGTGCATCGCAGATCCAGCCTCGAATGTCTGCGCCGGCCGAAGTCAATGCCGGGATATCGTCGACATCAAGGTCTTTCAGCCGTTCTGCAATGCGCGTGTCCAGACCGTTGTCGGAGAGGAAGATGCGATAGGCCTCGGCCGTTGTGGCGAAGCCGCCAGGCACCGAAACGCCAAGATTGGCGAGATTGCTGATCATCTCACCGAGCGAGGCGTTTTTGCCACCAACATGCTCAACGTCGTTGATGCCCAAGTGTTCGAAGGGAATGACGAATGGGGTACCGGAAGCAGAATCAGCCACTTGTGATGCTCACGCTAAAAATGTATCTCCCCATTATAGCCCACGGCGACTGGATTGTGCCGGGCACAGATCACGCCGCCGGCGTTTTCGACTGCGTTGTCCAGCTGGAATAGGCTATCTTTGGAGTATTGGATCGAGCCGGGGGTATTCGTGGCCAGCAGAACCGTTTTTTTTATTTCGGATCAAACCGGTGTTACCGCCGAGACCCTCGGGCATAGCCTGATGACCCAATTCGCCGGGGAAGATGTGCGTCAGTTGACGGTGCCATTTATCGACACGCGTGAGCGTGCCAATGATCTGGCCGAGAAGATCAACAAGGCGGCCAGGCGCGACGGCCAGCGACCGATTGTATTTTCCTCACTGGTGCATGATGAGCTGCGCCAGATCATCCGACAAGCCGAGGGGCTGTATCTGGATATTTTTGATGCCTTCGTTGGCACGTTGGAAGCAGAACTCGGCGCGACCGCGTCGCACGAGGTCGGCCGCGCACACGGTATGTCGGAT
>JBCCZN010000103.1:0-9302 GCA_039187375.1 Pseudomonadota bacterium | reverse complement strand
GTTTTACTTTTGACTGGCGCAGGAGCAATACCACGTCTCCAACCGCAGGGTATTTGGCTGTGGGCCATTTCGCTGTTCATTGTTGCCCTGAAACACGCCCAGCTCGCGGTCGGGTAACCAGGTGACCGCACCAATATCGCTGCCCCAGAGCATGACCCGCGCCGATTGCATCAACCCTGCTCGTCGCCCCATTGCCAGCGCTTAGCCTTACCCTCACTGGATCGGGCACGCTGGCGTTGACGACCGTTTTGCGCGACGCGCTCAACCGGTCGCACTGATGGGTCGGGCAGTAATGCGGCGAGATGATCTGACAATCCGAGTGCCCGCATGATGCGCACGAATGAATCGAGTGAAATCGACTGGCCATCTGCCATCCGAGTGAGTGTGCTTCGGGACACACCCGCCTCGCGTGCCAGCGCGCTTTGCGTCAGATTGCGGCTGAGCCGAATTTGATCCAGCTGTTGTCCCAAGGCGCCGACAATCGCATCAGTCGCAGCGACATTGAAGTCTATTTTTTGCTTCATATTTGAAGCATACACCAATTTTTTAGGTTTTTTTGCTTCTTTTTTGACGCATTAATTGGCTAAAAGGGGATATCGTCGTCAAAGTCATTCACGGCCGCCGGCTGTTGTGCCGGCGCGGCCTGTGGGCGCTGCTGTGCACCGCCAGACATCGGCGCACCTGCCCCGCCGCGACTACCCAGCATCTGCATCTCGTCGGCGATGACCTCGGTGGTGTATCGATCTCGGCCTTCTTTATCCTGCCACTTACGCGTACGTAGCTTGCCTTCAATGTAGACCTGCGAGCCTTTGCGCAGGTACTCAGCGCTGATCTCAGCAAGTCGTCCGAACATGGCAATACTGTGCCACTCGGTACGCTCCTGCTGCTCGCCGGTCTGCTTATCCTTCCAGCTCTCGCTGGTGGCGATGCGCAGATTTGTCACTGCACCACCGCTTGGCATGTAGCGGGTCTCCGGGTCCTGCCCGAGATTGCCAACCAGAATGACTTTATTGATACCGCGCGCCATGTTGCTCTCCGAATCGCTCCGACGGACTGTCAGTGTGCCGCCTTAATCTGTGTGGTGTTCACCCCATTATGCGCTGGATCGGCGGGAAAACACCACGTCAACAACCAACCAGATCAGCAGCAGCGCGAACATGGCGATAAATCCCTGATCCGGGCCGGAGACGCCGACGATCCAGCCAGCCGTTGTCGATCCGACGAACGCACCCAGAAACTGCGCGCTGGCGAAGACGCCCAGGCTGGCACCACGACGCGCCGCATCAGCACGTCGCGACAGCTCGGCTGGCAAGGCTGCCTCAAGATAGCTGAAACCAGCGAAAAACAGGCACGCGCCCAATCCGAAGATCCAGAACACCGGCCCAGACCAGCTCATTGCTGCCATACCGACTACCAGCAAGCCAACCGCCGGCCGCATCAGTGTCGTTGCGCGTGCCTTGCCGTCCGCCATGATCATCGGCACGGCGATCAACAACGACAGCATCAGCGTGCCGGTATAGACCTGCCAAAGCGCATCCTGCCGCCAACCCAGGCGCTCGATCAGCACAAACGGCGCCAGCACAAAAAATCCGAGCAACGCAGCATGCAAAATCAGCACGCCCAGATCCAGCAGGATTAATTCGCGTCGTAACACCACCTGCCAGCCTGGTGCTGTTGCGTCATCGAATACCGTGCGATCACCGGAGACGGCAGCGCCTGTGCGTAAATCTGGAATTACCAGTAACACACCTAATATGCCCAGCCCGGCCGAGAGCCAAAACAGACCCCGCACGCCAACGGCGGCAGACAATAAAGGCCCTAACACCAGTGCCAACAGGAACGATGCACCGATGGTTGCACCGAAAATTGCCATCGCAGGCGTACGTACCTCGGTTCGAGTCCGATCGGCAAGCCATGCAGAGAGTGTGGCAGAGACCGCGCCGGCGCCCTGCAGCAAGCGCCCGCAGATCACGCCGAAAATAGAGTCTGTGGTGGCTGCAATCACGCTGCCCGCAGCGAAAATAGACAGGCCGAATACCACCACCGGTGCCCGCCCGATCCGATCCGACAAGGCACCATAGGGCATCTGCAAAAATGCCTGGGTCACGCCATAGGCGCCAACCGCAATACCCATCAGTGCCGGCGTGGCGTCTGCGAACTCACTGACCCACAAGGCCATCACCGGCAGCACCATGAACAAACCGAACATGCGCGAGACAGACACGACGCTCAGTCGCGCAACGAAGCCAATCTCGTCACGATTGATACGCACAGCAGGATTGTCGGAAGAAGTAGTAACCAAGATGACCGGTGCTTTGCGCACGCTGTGATAAGCGGCGTATATTAGCAGGTTGTTCGCTTTCTGCCGGGGCCTGGTCATGCACCGACATATCGAGTTGCGCGGTGCGCGTACTCACAACCTGAAAAACGTCAACCTGACGCTGCCGCGTGAGCAGTTGATTGTGATGACAGGCCTGTCGGGTTCGGGCAAATCGTCGCTCGCCTTCGACACAATTTATGCAGAGGGCCAACGACGCTATGTCGAGTCACTCTCTGCCTATGCACGCCAGTTCCTGTCGATGATGGAGAAACCCGACCTCGACCATATCGAAGGCTTGTCACCAGCGATTTCCATCGAACAGAAATCGACCTCGCATAATCCGCGCTCAACCGTTGGCACAGTGACAGAGATTTACGACTATCTGCGGCTGTTGTTTGCCCGCGCCGGTGTCCCACATTGCCCGGATCACGGTGAGGTGCTGGATGCACAAAACGTCAGTCAAATGGTCGACCAGGTATTGAGTCTGCCGCAGGAAACCCGGCTGATGTTGCTGGCACCGGTGATCTCCGACCGTAAGGGCGAACACGCGCAGGTGCTGGCCAATCTGCAGGCGCAGGGCTATGTGCGCGTGCGTATCGACGGTGTCGTTCGGGAGTTTGGCGACGCCATCGAACTGGACCCCAAAAAGCGCCACACAATCGAAGCGGTTGTCGATCGCTTCAAGGTGCGCGACAACCTGCAGCAACGTCTGGCAGAGTCGTTCGAGACAGCGCTGCAGCTGGCCGATGGCAATGCGCGGATCGTGGCTATGGATCCAGATACCGACCTGAGCGTCAGTGGCGTTGCTGCAGTCGAGGGCAGTGGCGGACAAGAGCTGGTTTTCTCCGATCGCTTCGCCTGCCCAATTTGTGGTTACAGCGTACCGGAGTTGGAGCCACGTCTGTTTTCCTTCAACAACCCGGCCGGAGCCTGCCCGACCTGCGACGGATTGGGCGTCAAACAGTTTTTTGACCCCGAGCGGGTGATCATCAATGATGAATTGTCGTTAGCCGGCGGTGCCATTCGCGGTTGGGACCGAAAAACGACCTACTACTTCGGCATTATTCAAAGCCTCGGTGAGCATTTTGGTTTCGATGTCGAGACGCCATTTAACGCACTGACACAAACGCAGCGCGATGCGGTGCTCTACGGCAGTGGCCGCAAGAAAATTGAATTCCGCTACCACACCAGCGATGGCGAGACGATCACGCGCCGCCACCCATTCGAGGGTGTCTTGCCCAATCTCGAACGGCGCTATCGCGAAACCGAATCGGCTGCGGTACGAGAGGAGCTGGCGCGCTACCTCAATCAGCAGGTATGTCCGGACTGTCATGGCACGCGCCTCAATCGCGCTGCACGTCATGTTCTGGTCGCCGGGGAGTCGCTGCCCAACATCTCTGCTCGCGGCATTGCCGCTGCCAGACAATGGTTTTCAGAGCTGGCGCTGGATGGCTGGCGCGGTGAGGTGGCCGAGCGCATCGTCAAGGAGATCGCCTCGAGACTGGGCTTCCTCGACGATGTGGGACTGAGCTATCTGACTCTGGACCGGCGCGCCGAAACACTGTCGGGCGGCGAAGCGCAACGCATCCGCCTGGCAAGTCAGATCGGGTCCGGCCTGGTCGGCGTGATGTATATCCTCGATGAACCGTCAATCGGGTTACATCAACGCGACAACGAACGCCTGCTCGGGACGCTGCGTCATCTGCGTGACATTGGCAACACGGTGATCGTCGTTGAGCACGATGAGGATGCCATTCGCGCCGCCGACTATGTGGTCGATCTGGGGCCGGGCGCCGGTGCGCACGGTGGCGAAGTCGTCGCCAGCGGCACTCCCGAAGACATCATGGCAAACCCAAAGTCGTTGACGGGTCAGTTCCTCTCGGGTGCGCAAGCAATCGAAGTACCGACAACACGAGCACGCGCCGCGGGCAGAAAACCGATTTGTATTCGTGGTGCAGAGGGCAACAATCTCAAAGCCGTAAACATCGATATTCCGGCGGGCATCATGACCTGCGTCACCGGTGTCTCGGGCTCCGGCAAATCCACACTGATTAACGCCACGCTCTACCCCAGCGCAGCCAATGCCATCAATCGCGCCTCGCACGAGATTGCACCGGTTGGTTCGATCCGTGGTCTGGGTCAATTCGACCGTGTCATCGATATCAGCCAAAGCCCGATTGGCCGCACGCCACGCTCGAACCCGGCCACCTACTCTGGCCTGTTTACACCGATTCGCGAGCTGTTTGCCGGTACACAGGAAGCGCGTGCACGTGGCTACAAACCCGGCCGCTTCAGCTTTAACGTCAAGGGCGGTCGCTGCGAATCTTGCCAGGGCGATGGTGTCATCAAAGTCGAAATGCACTTTTTGCCAGATGTTTACGTCCCGTGCGATGTCTGCAAAGGACAACGCTATAACCGCGAGACGCTGGAGATCCTCTATAAAGGTCGCTCGATCGCCGATGTGTTGAGTATGACCGTCGAAGATGCGCTGGCGTTTTTCAAGAACGTCCCAACATTGAAACGCAAACTGCAGACGTTGATGGATGTTGGCCTGAGCTACGTCACGCTCGGTCAGAATGCGGTCACACTGTCTGGCGGCGAAGCCCAGCGCGTGAAACTCGCACGCGAGCTGTCCAAACGCGATACCGGTTCGACGCTCTACATTCTTGACGAACCGACAACCGGTTTACACTTCGCTGACATTCGTCAGTTGCTCGGTGTGCTGCAGGAATTACGGGATCGCGGCAATACGATCATCGTGATCGAACACAACCTCGATGTCATCAAAACCGCCGACTGGATCATTGATCTGGGCCCGGATGGTGGCGATGGCGGTGGAGAAGTGGTGGCAACCGGTACACCTGAGGACGTTGCAGCCAATCCGGCATCAGTAACCGGACGCTTCCTCGGACCATTACTGCCCGCCAACACCGAATCGCAATCGGCTTAGCGGTTTTCAGCCAATACAGTCGGATAAAAAAAGAGCGAGGCACACCCTGATACGCGCGCCTCGCCACGGTTGACCAGCGCTTCGGTCAAATGAAGCCCAATGAAGGCGCGGCCGCAAAATTGGATAAACCGGGCAGTGCTGCTGACAATTCGGTTTCATTCAGGCCAAACCAGCGGCCGAGCGGTGCGGCAAACTGCTCGACCGAGGTCGTCGGGATCAACCGGCCGCCGCCAGAGTCCTGGTCATGCCCGACCGTCGCGGGTGGCAAATCGCCGTAGATCGCACCACCCTGAACGCTGCCACCAACAACGAAGTGGTGGCCGCCCCAACCGTGATCGGTACCGTCACCGTTGACCGCTAGCGTTCTGCCGAAATCCGATGCGGTAAATAACGTGACATCCTGCGACAACCCTTGCGCAATCATCTCGGCGTGAAACGCACTCACTGCCGTATCAATCGTGCCCAATAATGCGGGCAGACTGCTTGCTTGAGCAGAATGCGTGTCGAAGCCACCAAGACCCACAAAGAAAACCTGTCGGCTTGCCTGCAGCGAGCCACGCACACTGATCGCCTGCGCAACGGCGCGCAGCTGAGCGCCGAGCCCCGACGCCGGAAAGACGGTCGTGATCGGTTGTGCGCCTGCAAATGCCGCGTTGTAGCGATCATTGCTGTCAATCGCCTGGCGTTGTGCCATGCCCATATCGCGTGCAAGCAGGTTAGCACCGGCATATTGCACGCTACGCACATAGTCGCGCACCGCGCTATAGACATCTGCCTGCCCATCAACACGCAACGTCTCCAGCACATCAAACAACGCCGCACCGCCAGTACTGACGTTATAGGGCTGTGCCGTCCGTCCCGTCAGGAATAGACCATCACCCACACTGCTAATGGTCGAAAACTCTGGCGCACCATTACCCGACAAGATGGCATCGGCAAAGCGGCCACCCCAGCCGAATAACGCACCCTCCGGCGCACTGGCCTGCCAGGTCGCTTGCTGATCGTTGTGTGAGAACAAGCGAGGCGGCAGCAGAACCGACTCCTGCTCGAACGTCAGTCGATTGGTCGGCTGGATCAACGGCCCAACATTACCAATGATCGCCGCATTACCTTGATCGTAAAGTGCTTTGATTCCGGATAATTCCGGCGGCAGCGCGTAGCGACGTGTACCAAATTGCGTTGGGTCCTGCGTCGTCAGCGGCAATAGACTTGCGCGTGCACGCGCAGCGGCTTGCGACTGCAGCAGCGTTTGACGTACCCGCGCAAACCGGTCATAGCTGGGCTGATCGTAGGGCAACACCGTGTCGTGGTTGTCGAGGCCTCCAAATAAGAAGACACAGACGAGCGCGCGATAGCCACCGGTTGTCGCGGCGCTTGCATCAAAACTACCCAGCGCCGTGCCGATGCCGCCCAGTCCGGCCATCGCAACAGAGGATGCGGCCGCATCGCAGAGAAATTGTCTTCGTGAAAATGCCATGGATAAAACTCCGACGATTAACCTATCGCTGTACCAAAAAATCTGGCGACAACAACATCAGTACCACCGCTAAGTGAACTAAGTCGGTGTCGTCCTGCCCCGGTGTCGCGCTGTATTGTGAGAGCACGTTGACCAACTGCTGGCGCGCATCGCCGCGCATGGACCCATAGGTCAGTTTGTCGGCCAGCCGGTCCACCAGCGCGGGCAGATCAGCCACCAGCGCCAGCTCGCCGGCGTAGTCAGGAACGAAGCTCCGTCGTGCCAGTTCGGGGTCCAGATTGACTTGCTCATCGGCAAAGACCTGGCGCAGCTCAGCCACCTCCTCATCGCTTATTTCGGCCCGCACGAACCGATTCATGAAATTGGCGTATCCGGGTGACGAACTGGCATTGACGATCTGTAATTCGGGTGCCGTCAATCCTGCAGCACCCGACTCCGATCCCGGTGCTATGTAGCCTGGCCGAAAAAAATTGAATACCGAGGAGGCGCGGTAGGGATGCTGCGCCAACGCATTTGAATCCCCGGTACCCCAAAGCTCGAGTGTTAACTCAGGTGTGACGGTGCTCACCTCGAATGCGCGCGCCCACGCGGTGAACCGTAAAATCGGCTCTCGCACTTTGCCGAATGTGGTGTTCGATTCGACCGGCGCAGTGCGTGCTTCATCGTCGAACAAGATCGCCGCAATGGTCGCCGTCAGATCACCGCGTTGCCCTGCCCCGACTCGGAGACCGTCGGGCAACATGAAACTGCCAGCTTCGAACGCCACCGCGACACGGTCGATATAGGTCGGTGACGGCGCACTGGTTGTGAGCCGCTGAATCAGCTGACGCGAGATAAATGGCGCGACATTCGGATGGGCAAAGATCGCATCCAGCGCCTGTGTGATGCTGCTGCGCGCATCGGTGAATTCCGGGATCGTGGTGCCAATGAATGACTTCTCAGCGTCGGAATGGTTGATCGGCACGATACGCATTGGCAGCTGCCAAGATGCACCACTGGTTTCATCGACTTGCGTCGTATCCGGCTCGTCGATATCCAGACCGGTAAAGACCTTTGCAAGCCCGGTAATATCGGCATTGTCATAGGTTTCTATCGGCTGGCCACTGGCACCCAGACGCAATGACCCGTCGCGGTTTAGCTCAAGCAAACCAATGGAAAACAGCTGCAATATTTCCCGTGCGTAATTTTCATCGGGCATCTGGCCGGTTGCCGGATCGGCTTTCGCGTTACCCATATAGGTGAGGTAGTAGCCCATAGCCGGCGCATAGGTCACCGCTTCGAGCAGAGTACGGTAATTGCCCAATGCATTGCGCCGCAAAACATCCTGATACCAGGCAACGGCTTCGGGAATATCCGACAACACCTCACCACCGCCATTGGACACCACCAGAATTTCGGACAGCGCGAAGGCAACACGTTGACGCAACTGATCATCACCAGCGACCGCGTGATGCCAAAACGCAAAGGTAGCGGTTTCGCCTGCAAACGCCGTGAAGTCATCACTATCGGCTTGCTGCATCATCCGATAGCGGGCGAACTCCGGCGTAATCAATGATGCTGGTTTGTTAAGTTCACTCCTGAACCAGGCCGACGCACTGGTGCCCGTCAGTCGATCCAGCTCGCCTGGTGTGGGACCGAACGTCGCCTGCGTCAAAAACCGGGCGGTGCTATTGCGAGACTCGAACGCGCTGCCAGGCTGCGCAGGCGGTGGCGTCGGGTCCGGTGCAGGTCCCGGCGCGGGCGGACCGGAAACCGGCGGCTCCGGGATAAACGCGCTATCGGAAGAGCCACCGCAAGCAGACAAGAAGATGATGAACACACAGCAGCTTGACGTGATGATCGAGGACTTCAAAGCTTGTAGTGTCATGTCATTGCCTCAACGAAACTTACTCAGCCTGTTGCGGACGATAACAACGTGCAGATGACACCAACGTGGCCTGCGCATTAACAATATTTAATGTGACAGCAAGCGGAGCTTGTCGCCTAAAATAGACAGATGAACATTCTGATCGCCGAAGATGACCCGGAAGTCAGCAGTTATGTCGCCAAGGGCCTGCGCGAAGCAGGTCACACCGCGACCGCTGTCGCCGATGGCGATACGGCACTGATCGAAGCCTCTCATGGCGACTTCGATGCACTGATTCTGGATCGAATGTTACCCGGCGCAGACGGGCTGAGTGTCGTCAAAGCGCTGCGCGCCATGGGCAATACAACGCCGGTGTTGATTCTCAGCGCGTTGGGTGAGGTGGATCATCGTGTCGAAGGATTGCGCGCAGGCTCGGATGATTATCTGACAAAGCCATTCGCATTCAGCGAAGTGCTCGCACGCATCGAAGCGCTGTACCGCCGCCGACGCCCGCAGCCACAAGACTCGTTACTGTCGGTCGGTGATTTATCGCTCGAGCGACTGTCGCGTACCGTGACCCGTGATAACAAGACCATTGAGTTATTGCCGCGTGAATATGCACTGCTTGAATACTTGATGGAGCACGCTAATC
The DNA here is from genome assembly GCA_039187375.1 of Pseudomonadota bacterium. GTDB lineage: Bacteria > Pseudomonadota > Gammaproteobacteria > Steroidobacterales > Woeseiaceae > CALBPI01. Next base: position 57 of record JBCCZN010000103.1, on the reverse strand, counting down.
AGGTCGTAACACGCACCATGCTGTTGGAAAAACTATGGGGGCTGAACTTTGACCCGC
>JBCCZN010000102.1:0-9427 GCA_039187375.1 Pseudomonadota bacterium | reverse complement strand
CACGAGAGTTTTGCGCGTTTGCGCCTGGACGCCACTATCCTGGCTGGTGATGCAGCCAATCCGGATCGCTGGTGGGACGGTCGGGCCTTCGACAGAATCGTCATCGACGCCCCGTGCAGTGCCAGCGGCGTGATTCGACGCTATCCTGACATCAAGCATCTGCGTCGGGCTGGGGATTTACCGGTGCTGGCTGCGCGCCAGCAGCAACTGCTGCGCGCATTGTGGCCGCTGGTTGCTGAGGGAGGTTGTCTGCTTTTCGCAACATGTTCGATATTTCGTGCCGAAAATGGCGCTGTAGTACAGGAATTTACGCGAGATACGGCCAATGTCCGATTGGACAACCAGTTGCGCGATGGCAACATTAGCGGTGTAATGCGGGCGGAGCCGTATGGCTTGTCGATGTTGCCAGGCACACAGGAAGCAGACGGGTTTTTCATTTCCCGCCTGTGGCGTGAGCCTTGATATCGTCGCTGTCGTGCCCCTGCAGCACCCGTTTGAAACACATCGACGCAAAGACGCCATTCATGATCCGCCATTGCCTTATTCACCTGCTGAGCTGCGCCGTGTTGATGGCATTGGGCGGTTCTGTGTGGGCGGACGAGGGCAAAATCATCGTCCGGTTTGTCGACAGCGAACTCGTCGACGGTGTGCATGAGGCCGAGGCCAGAGTGCAGTTCCAGTTATCCGATCGCATTGAAGAGGCGTTGGCCAACGGCATTACATTGCGGTTTGAGCTGACGGTGGATCTAAGCAAACAGCGCCGCTGGTGGCCCGACGCGAATGTGGCGACGATTACTGTGATTAATTTCTTGCGCTACAACGCGGTGTCCCAGCGCTACACATTACGCAACGAAAATACCGGTCGACAGCGCTCGTTCGCGACCATTTTTGCTGCACTGAACAGCATGGGCAGAATCGATAGTCTGCCGTTGATCGATGCGGCGTTGCTGGAGCCTGGCGCGCGCTATCGCGGCGTGTTGCACGCTGAAGTGACGATCGACGATTACCCGTTGTCATTGCGTTATCTGCTGTTCTGGCGCGATGATTGGCGGGTTCGTTCGTCGGGCTTCGCATGGTCTCTCGCTCCCTGAAACATCTTTTTTACTCTGTACTGGCTACCGTTGGACTGGTGCTGGCGCTCTCAGCGCTGGTGTTGCTTGCCAAGACTTCCAGTAACTCGGCGGAACTGGACAGGCTCTCTCAGATCACGTTGGGCATCAATGCGGTCGCCATTGTCATTTTGGTCGCGATGCTGTTGGGCAATATCTGGCGCCTGTTCAGCGATTTGCGCAAGCAGGTGCCCGGTGCACGCCTCAAGGGCCGGATGGTGGCGGCGTTTGTTGGTCTGGCGCTGTTACCACTGTCGGTCGTCTATTACTTTTCGCTCGAGTTCATTAACCGCGGCATTGATTCGTGGTTCAGTGTCGAGGTAGAGCAGGGGCTTGATGATGCGCTGTTGCTCAGCCGCGCGGCGTTGGATATTCAGCGCGCGACCGGTCTGGATCGCACGCAGCGCATTGCGGCGCGCCTGCGTAGCACTGGCGATGCCGAGTTGCTCTCGGCACTGGCGCGTGAGCGGCAGATGTCGGGTGCTGTCGAGCTGGTGATCTTCGGTGAGAGCAACCGCATTCTGGCGTTGAGCTCCGAGCGTGCGATCAATAGCGTGCCGCTGGCACCAGTCACCGAAGTTGTCGCCCAGCTGCGCAGTAATCGACCTTACGTCGGTCTGGAGGACTACGGCGACAATGGCTTTGCCGTGCGCGCTGTGGTGGCGCTCGAGAGCTTTGTCCCAACCCGGCGTATGCGCGTATTGCAGGCGCTGTATCCGGTCAACCAGCGCTTATCCGAAATGGCCAATAGCGTCGACAAATCCAATGCAGATTATCAGCGTCTGGTATTGGTTCGCGGGCCATTGAAAAGCACGTTTACGCTGACTCTGACCATCGTTTTGTTGGTGTCTGCGTTGTCGGCGATTTATGGCGCGTTCTTTTTCTCCCGGCGGCTGGCGGCGCCGATCCAGCAACTGGTGGCTGGCACCGTTGCGGTTGCGAGAGGCGACCTGGAAACGGAATTGGTGCCACCGCAACGTGATGAAATTGGTGTGTTGGTGAGCTCGTTTAATGACATGACGCGGCGCTTGCGCTCGGCGCGCGATGAAGCGCAGCGAAGTCGTGCTCAAGTGGAAACCGAACGCGGCAACCTGCAGACCATTCTGGCGGGTCTGGGCACCGGTGTGATCGCATTGACCCCGGACCTTGAGATCCGCATCGCCAATTCCTCGGCCGCAGACATTCTCAACATCGAGTTGTCACATTGGCAGGGTCAGTCATTAAGTGCCGCTGCAACCAGCGCACCTCTTTTGCAGCAATTGGTCGATGTGGCGCAGATCCATTGGGCTAACGGCGAGTGGAACTGGCGTGAACAGATCATGCTGCGTGAGGAGCGTGGTCGGCGGGTGCTCAATTGTGTTTGTGCCTCGCTACCGACCGATGATCCCGATGGTGGCGGTTTTGTAGTCGTATTTGATGACATCACCGCCTTGCTCGAGGCACAGCGCGATGCGGCCTGGGGTGAGGTTGCCCGGCGCCTGGCGCATGAGATCAAAAATCCGCTAACGCCGATTCAACTCTCGGCGGAGCGGTTGCGGCATCGATATCTGGATCGCATGTCTGAGGATGAATCGCAGTTACTCGATCGCGCCACGCATACGATCGTCCAGCAGGTCGAGGCCATGAAGGACATGGTTAATGCATTCTCCGACTACGCGCGTGCGCCGGAGATGCAATACAGCCGCTTTTCACTCAACCACCTTGTTCAGGAGGTTGCCGATCTGTATCGCAACACTGAGCGGCATATCGACTGGACTGTGACCGTCGATACCAGTCTGCCAGAGATCGAGGCGGACAATGGGCGCCTGCGACAGGTGCTACACAATCTGCTGAGGAACGCCAGCGAGGCGCTGGCGGATAGCGACAGCGGGCACATCGTGGTGACGACCGAATTGATGCAGCGCGGTGACGCCGACTGGGCCCGTATCACCGTGCTCGATGATGGCCCAGGTTTTGATCCGTCAGCGGTGCACAAAGTGTTTGATCCGTATGTCACCTCCAAAGATAAAGGCACGGGACTGGGGCTTGCCATTGTTAGGAAACTCATAGAGGAACATGCTGGTACGATAGAGGCCGGAAATCGGGAAGGCGGGGGCGCCCGAGTCAGTATTGCCTTACCGGTATCGGATGCAAAGACAACTGATCGGTCATTGCATCTGCCGCCGGGCGCCATCCAGCAGGGGGGAATGACATGAGTGGTGCGAGTGTGCTCGTGGTCGACGATGAGGTCGATATCCGCACGTTGATACAGGAGATTTTGTCCGACGAGGGCTATGCCGTGCGCATGGCCGCCGATGCGGAGGAAGCGCGTCGTGCACGGGCTGACGCCGAACCTGATTTGGTCCTGCTGGATATTTGGATGCCCGGAACGGATGGCATCACGTTGCTACGCGAGTGGTCGGAGCAATCGGCGACGCTGTGTCCGGTCATCATGATGTCTGGCCATGGCACTGTGGATACCGCGGTCGAGGCCACGCGTCTGGGTGCAGTGGATTTCATCGAGAAACCGCTGTCGCTGGCTAAATTGTTGCGTGCGGTCGAGTCAGGCCTGACCAATGGTCGAGGCCCGATGCAGAGCGACGCGGTGACGCAGCTGTCGAGTATTGCCGCATCGGTCGGACGCAGTCGCTTGACGCGGGAGCTGCGTGATCACGCCCAGCAGATTGCCGGCAGTGCTGCCAATGTGTTGATTGCTGGTGAGTCGGGCAGCGGCCGCGAATCGGTGGCGCGTTCGGTACACGATCTGTCCGGCGCCAGTGATGGACCGTTTGTTTCGATCGCGGGCGGGTTGCTGGATCAGGACAATGCCGCGGAGCAACTATTTGCGCAGGAGCCAGCTGGGCTATTACGACGCGCGCAGGGTGGCACGCTATTTGTTGGCGAGCTATCCGATCTGGGTGAGCGGGCACAGAAGTTGCTGGCCGCGACGCTGGAGCAGGGTAGTTATCGTAGTGAAGACGGTCGCGAGCATCCATTGCAAATGCGCGTGATGGCATCGGTGGTGGGTGATTATGAGCGCCTCGCTAATGAGGGCGGGTTGCGGCGCGATTTGCTGGCGTCGATCAATGTCATGGGCATCAAGGTGCCGGCGTTGCGGGAGTACGCCGAGGATCTTCCGGATCTGTTGCGCTATTACGTTGATTTGCTTGTGGAGCAGCAGAGTCTTGGTTTTAGACGTTTCGGCATTGCGGCGCAAAATCGGCTGCGCAACTACCCGTGGCCTGGAAATCTGGCGAGTCTGAGAAATCTGGTGCAGCGCTGTCTTATCGCCGGCGGCGACGAAGAAGTCTCGCTACAGGAGGTCGAGTCGCAACTGAGCATAGGATCTGATTCAGTGCAGCCGCTGGTAAAGCAGGATTTGCTGGCACTGCCGCTACGAGAGGCTCGCGAGCAGTTCGAGCGTGCTTATCTGGTACAGCAACTGCAGCTGTGCGATGGCAAGGTAGGTAAGCTCGCTAAGCGCGTCGGCATGGAACGAACGCACCTCTACCGAAAGCTGCGATCGCTGGGCATCGATTTTCGTCAAGCCAGCAGTAGCGACGAATGAGCACGGGCGAGACCGATCTCGCCACGCTGCTGGCCAGCTTGCAGCCGACTCTGGATCCGGAGGATTACGTGTTTGTCTGTTTACCGCCGGGGACAGCGTCAGACGCTGAGCATGCTGATCTGCTGGCCGATGCACTGGCAACCTTTCGTGAGCGCGAGGGCATGACATTGATCGTGCCCGCAAAGCGGGCGCCGACGCCCGCACCCGTCTTCAAACGCATTGAGATGCGTGTGCACTCCAGTCTCGAGGCCGTGGGTATGACCGCCGCCCTGTCCAGAGCGCTGACCGATGTCGGGATCAGTGCCAATGTGGTCGCGGCGTTTTACCACGACCATGTATTCGTGCCGAGCGCCCGTGCGAGCGACGCCATGGCGGCGTTGCGCGCATTGGCGAGTGTTGGTGAATAAAGCGCTAAGCCGAATCAGGGACAGCCAAGGTAAATAACGAGGTCGTTGCCGCTGTTCAGTCGAACCTGGCCCGCCGAAAACCAGGCACCGCTGCCGGTGTCCACATCGCCGTCACCGTCAATCATGTCGCTCAGAATGCGCGCATCTTCGCGAACTGGATTGTCGATCCACCAACGGCAGGACGGACCCGTTTCAAACGTACCGTTACCGTCCAGATCGAAATAATTGGTTGCACTGCCCATCGGACCCACCTGTGTATCCAGATCGCCCTGCCATGGATTTTTCGGATGCGTTTCAATGTAAGGCCCGTTCCAGCCCGGTACACCGCTGGCGGAATTGCGAATCAACAGATCGTTATTGACGTTGGAGTCGAGCGGGATATTCTCCGGCACCCGGCCAGTGTCTGCATAGTAGCGCGCAACCGCGGTTCGCAACGTCGAGACTTCATTTGCGATGGCGGTGATGCGCGCATCACGAATGGCATCGAAAATCATCGGTGTGGCCATTGCTGCCAGGATGGCAATGACGGCAACGACGCCAATCATCTCCATCAAAGTAAAACCTGTTGTACGCGTGCGCATGCCCCGCTCCCTGAATTGTTGAGGATGTCCTGGGATAGCGACCAGCCGCGGCAAGACTTGAACCTGCGACGTGCGTACGTGATTTAGGTCACGGTTGGTGAGGTGTTGGCCGACGTCGCGGTGCTTCACGCAGCCCACCATCGGACTCGAAGATGAGGCCGGGCGCGCCAAAGTCGGCAACGGACAGCGCAGCGATGGCGCGCAGGGCACGGCGGGTCGGGTCGGGAAGCGGTCCGTCAGGGCGTCGCTGACGCGCCGATTCGATGCGACCGGACTCAAATTCGCCGAAACCATTTAGTGTGACTTGTAACACCGGTGCCACACCCTTTTCGCCGGCAACACTGATGCCGTAGTACGTGGCAAAGTTACCCAGGCTGTAGGCAATAATCCGGTCTCGATATCGCTCCATGCCGCGCACCACGTGTGGGCCATGGCCGAGAACCAGGTCTGCGCCGACATCAACCATCGTGCGCGAGAACGCCACGACATCGCCACGTGGCTCGTTATAGTAGGTCTCATTGGCAAATGGGATACGCAGCGCACTCACGCCCTCCGCACCACCGTGAAAACTGACAATGACGATGTCGTGCTCAGATGCGAGTTTGCTGACCTGCATCGCAGCCGGGGCAATCTCCAGCATCGACCACGAACCGCGGGTCACCGCAAAGGCGATCATCGCGATTTTGAGCTCTTTGACCGTCCAGCTCGCAATATCCCCAACACGCCCGGAGTGATGGATGCCCAATGCGGTCGCCGCCGCCATACTGTCGCTGCGACCTTGTTCACCAAAATCGCGTGCGTGGTTGTTGGCAAAGCTGACGACATCGAAACCGGCGTTCGCAAGATGTCGCGCGTAACGCTCCGGCGAGCGAAACAGGTAACAGGCGGAGGGGTTACTGCAGCGTTTTTCTGGCTTGGCCGTATCGCTCAATACACCTTCAACGTTACCGAAGGTGATATCTGTGTGCGCTAGCCAAGGGGTGACTGCTGCCAGCAGCGATGCGCCATCGTCGTCCGCGAGGCGGTTATTCGGGTAATCGGTACCGAGCATGATATCGCCGACCGCGGCGATCGTGATGCGCTGTCGAGCCCGTTGCTGGGCGTACTGATGCGCGGTCGTGTCCATTGACAACGGGCCTGGATTGACCGGTTCCACGTCGGCAATAACGGACTGTGTCGCAACCGGCTTGATTGGGGTCGGAGAAGGGGGCGGCGCATTGGCGCAAGCACCCAGCGACAACAGGATACCGATCAGTACGCTGCGCTGACATACGTTCATCGGCTGCGAATCAGCATGATGTCGATGTTGTTGTCGTCGAGTCGCTTCAGATAATCATTGATCTTGGCCAGATCACGTTCGGGTCCGATTTTGACGCGGTGTACGCGCTGGCTATTGACCTCGGCGTTCTCAATGTAAGCCGGCATATTGTTGATAATCAGTAGCGCCTTGATGCGTTCGGCATCGCTCGCATCGGCGAATGAGCCTGCCTGTATGGTGTAGGCTCCTGGTTCGTCGATTGTCGGTGTGCCGCTGCGGCGCCGACCCGCGCGCCGATCGGCGAAATCGTCGGAGACGACCACTTCCTGTTGCGCGAGTTTGTCATGAAAGTCGAAACCTTCACCGGTCGCTTCGATCGCAACGGGCGCCGTCTCAGACGATTCGGGTCTCGGCTTTGGCTCGGGTGCTGGCGTCTGTGCCGGTGGCAGGTCGAGCGCAGCGGTCGGCGGTGCGGGTGTGCGCATGCTGTACCAAACCAGTGCCGCAATACCGAGGCCGAGGAACAGTCCCAGCATTAAAGAGGCCCAATGACCGCTGTTGCTCCGGGCTTTGCTCGAGCGTTTTTTGCGTTTGCCGGCTTTGCGTTTTTTCACCATCGTTTACATCGTGTCCGGCGCGCTGACGCCCAGAATCGACAGGCCGTTAGCCAGTACCTGTTGGGTCGCGCGGATCAGCGTCAGTCGGGCATCGCGCAATGCAGAGTCTTCGATGATGAACTTGTGCGCGTTGTAATAACTGTGCAGATCGTTCGCTAGTTCGCGCAGGTAGTTGACCAGTGTTTGCGGAGCACGACGCCCTGCTGCGCTTGCGAGCGTATCGGTGTAGCCCCCGAGTCGTGTAATCAGCGCCTGTTCATGTGACTCGCTCAACATCGTAATGTGTGCCTCGCCACTCGCTCGGTCCCAGGCAATCGACTGCGCGTTGAGCTGGCGGAACACACTGGCAACACGCGCGTGCGCGTACTGAATGTAATAGACCGGGTTGTCGCTGGTCTGGCTGGTTGCAAGCTCCAGATCAAAATCAAGATGCTGATCATTGCTGCGCATGATGTAGAAGAAGCGTGCTGCGTCATTGCCAACCTCTGCACGCAACTCGCGCAAACTAACGAAGTTGCCTGAACGCGTGCCCATCTGCATTTTTTCACCACCCCGGTAGAGCGTGACGAATTGCACCAGTCGTACTTCCAGCGAATCGGCCGGTTGCTGCATCGCGGTGAGTCCTGCGCGTACCCGCGCAACATAGCCATGATGATCCGAACCCAGCACGTCCAGTAGGCAATCGAAACCGCGATGGCGCTTGTTCAGGTGATAGGCGATATCCGAGGCGAAGTAGGTGGTTTTGCCGTTTTCACGCACGACCACGCGGTCTTTCTCATCACCATAATCGGTCGCGCGAAACCACCATGCACCCCCCTTTTCGTACAGCACGTTGTTGTCGCGCAGCACATCCAGCGCCGTGTCCAGCGCGCCGTCTTCATTCAAACTCGCTTCGGAAAAAAACAGCTGCGGCCGCACGCCGAAACCGGCGAGGTCCTCGCGGATGTCATCAAGGATTGCATCCTTTGCGAAGCGTTGCAGGGTCGCGAAGGCATCCGGCCCCAGAACGCGTTCGCAGCGCTCGATCAGCGCATCGATATAGCCCTCTTTGGCCTCATCCTCGCCGTCTTCGGGCAGTGCATCAAAAATGTCGCCGACCAGTGTGGTGAGCTTCAGCGGTTGTGCCGATGCCCAGTCGCTGGCGATCGTACGGATATAGTCGCCACGATAGCCGGCGTTGGGGAAGGCGCAGTGGATGTCCAGCTGTTGTAAAGCGCGCACGAATACACTGGCGGCTAGGATGTCCATCTGGCGGCCGGCGTCATTGACGTAGTACTCCTCGTGCACCTCGTGGCCGACCGCACGCAACAGGTTTGCGAGCGTCGCGCCATAGGCAGCATGGCGCCCATGGCCAACATGCAATGGACCGGTCGGATTGGCCGAGACATATTCAAGCAGAATGCGTTGCGGGACCTGTGCTTCGCAGGTACCAAAGCGCGCACCAGCAGCCAGAACGTCGCTGACGACCTGAGTGGCGGAAGCTTCATTCAAAAACAGGTTAATGAAGCCTGGGCCTGCAATCTCAACCTTGCTAACGAGCGTGTTCTCAGGCATCGCCGCCACCAACATTTCGGCGATTTCGCGTGGTTTACGCTGCAACGGTCGCGCCAGTTGTAGCGCAGCATTGGTGGCAAAGTCGCCATGCGCCGCATCCTTGGTGCGGGTTACCTCGGGCGTCGGCCAGTCCACTGACACGTCTTCAAACTGCCCGCGCACAGTGGCCACAGCAGATTCCAGTAATTCGATAATGTCCTGTTTCAAAAGACGCACTCGCGACCACCCAGCGCGCGATGGTAACGCGCCGCGCTGCGCATGTTAACGGCCATCTGCCTATGGTGGCGTTCTGCTACAAAACACTGATCGGATCGACGTCCAGTGACCAGCGCAGCGGCGAGGGTGGCGGGTTTG
>JBCCZN010000101.1:0-9553 GCA_039187375.1 Pseudomonadota bacterium | reverse complement strand
CTTTCGCCTCCTCGACACCGGCAACGTCAGCGAACGTCACGCCAACCTGATCTTCACCGAGCAAACGTGCCTTGCTCTTGCCGAATGACATCGCCCCACGACCACCGGCGCCGCCACCTTGCATCTGGCGCATGAAATAAACCCAGACGGCAATCAACAACAGGATCGGGAAAGAATTAATGAAAAGGTTAAATAAGAGATTCGGGCCTTTCGGTTGTGGCATCTCGAAAGAGACGTTGCGCTCTTTAAGCTCACCGATCAGGATCGAAGTGTCGGATTCGGGGTTATACGCCAGAAATTTCTGACCATTGTTGGTCGTGTACTGGATCGCTGGACCGTCAAATGTGACGTTGTCTACCTGCCCGGAATCCACCCGATTGAGAAAATCCGAATATTTCTCTTCCTGGACGCCGGTCATGCCACCCTGCTGGAAGCTCTGAACCACCGTCATCAGCACAAGCACAATCGCTATAAAAATCAGTATGTTCTTTGCAGAATCGTTCACGGAAATCGCCTTTCCTTTGAGCGCTGGCCAGAGGGCCGTGGCGCACACTCCACTACTCGTTTGACACTACACCAAGCGCTGGGTTCTCGCCAGCACATAGACCTCAGTACTACTAGGCCTGGATGCCTTGGGTTTCCTAATCCGAACATCGCCAAATCGTTGACGCAGTTCACGTACATACGCATCAAAGCCTTCGCCCTGAAACACCTTACAGATGAACGCACCTTTCGGTGCTAACACCTCGGTCGCAAATTCCAACGCCAACTCGGCCAGATACATGGCTCTGGGTTGATCTACTGCCTTTACCCCGCTGATATTGGGGGCCATATCGCTCATAACAAGGTCTACCGGCTGATCATCGAGCAATTCGCGCAACTGCTCGAGTACCGCATCTTCTCGAAAGTCCCCCTGAATGACCTGAACACCGGGCAACGCATCCATCTCCAAGAGATCGATAGCGATGATTTGTACCCGCTCTTTGAGCACGCGCGCCACATATTGAGACCAGCCGCCGGGTGCGGCACCCAGATCAACAATACGCATCTCGGGGCGCAGTAATTTGGCCTTCTCAACCAGTTCAGCGAGCTTGTAGACGGCGCGCGAACGATAGCCTTCAGCACGAGACTTTTGCACCCATGGGTCGCGTTCCTGGCGCTCACGCCAGCCACGCGAGGAGCGCCGCGGCCCGCTCATCGATGCCACCGAACGGCCGCAAAACCGCACGCACACGTGCATAGCAGGCGCGCATCTTCTAAGCTTGCGCCGCCAAAGCGATTACGCAGACACATCATGTTGCTCACAGATAAACAAAAACGTCATTTACGCAGCCTTGCGCACCCACTCAAACCGATCGTCATCATCGCAGGCAACGGTCTGAGCGAATCGGTACTGGCCGCACTTAACGAAGCGCTCGATCACCATGAACTGGTCAAAGTCAGCGTTCGGGTTGGTGACCGCGACGCGCGCGCCGAGGTCATCAGTGCCATGGAGTCGACTACGGGTGCGACCTGTGTGCAGTCTATAGGCAACGCCGCAGTGCTGTTCAAACGTAACAACCAGGCGCCCAAGATTTCTCTGGGCGGGCTGTGAACGCAGACTATTCGTAGCGAACCTCGACGATTTCATATTCCTTGTCGCCAGCGGGCGCCTGCACTGTCACCTCATCGCCTTCGCTTTTACCGATCAACGCGCGTGCAATCGGTGAGCTGATCGAGATCAGGTTGTTCTTGATGTCGGCTTCATCATCGCCGACGATTTGATAAACAATCGTATCGTCAGTGGCAAGGTCGGTTAACTCGACGGTAACACCGAATACCACCTTGCCGGTTTTGGGTAAGCTGGCGACATCGATGACCTGCGCGTTCGACAATTTTCCCTCGATTTCCTGAATTCGGCCCTCAGCAAAACCCTGCTGTTCTTTGGCGGCGTGGTACTCGGCATTCTCTTTTAAATCGCCATGCTCACGCGCCTCCGCAATGGCTTGAATAATTCTCGGACGATCAACCGTCTTTAACTGCTTGAGCTCTTCCTTGAGTTGCGCTGCACCGCGCGCGGTTAACGGAACCTTGTTCATGCTGCTACCTCAGAGTGCAGATCCTGCAGACAATTCACCGCATCATCGGCAATGTGTTGCATTGCCAGCCCCGTGGCACTCGCCGCGGCAATCGTTGTGTAATAGGTGACGCCACGTGCAACGGCCTCACCGCGTATGGTTTGCGAATCGCGGATCGCCTTCTTACCTTCGGTGGTGTTGACGATCAGCGAAATCTCACCGTTCTTGATCATATCCACTAGATGCGGGCGGCCTTCGCTGACCTTGTTGGCACGCTGGCATGGCACGCCAGCAGCGGCCAAGATCTTGGCGGTGCCCTGTGTCGCGACAATATCGAAACCCAGTTCAACGAGCATATTCGCAAGCTCCACGGCTGCCGCTTTGTCTCGATCGCGCACTGATAAAATCGCCGTGCCGCCGCGCGGCAGCTCGACGCCTGAGCCGAGCTGCGCTTTGGCGTAGGCTTCGCCAAAACTCAGTCCGGTTCCCATGACCTCGCCCGTCGACTTCATCTCCGGACCTAGGATGGGGTCCGAGTGGGGGAACCGCTTGAACGGGAAGACTGATTCCTTGACCGAATAAAAACCAGGTGTCACCTGTTCAACGGCGCCGATGTCGACCAGTGATTCGCCCGCCATGACCCGCGCAGCGATTTTCGCCAGCGGCACGCCCGTCGCCTTGGAGACAAACGGGACCGTTCGCGATGCTCTGGGGTTCACCTCCAGCAGGTAGATATCCTCGCCCTGAATCGCAAATTGCGTATTCATCAAGCCGACGACCTTCAGCGCGTTTGCCAATTGCCCAACCTGTTCGACCAGTTTCTCCTGCATCGCCTGTTCCAGCGTGAACGGCGGCAGGACACAACCCGAGTCACCCGAATGCACGCCGGCCTGTTCAATGTGTTGCATGATGCCGCCAACCAGAACGTCGGTGCCGTCGGCAATGATATCGACATCCACCTCAATGGCTTGATCCAGAAAACGATCTAATAGTACAGGACTGTCGTTGGAGACCTTGACTGCACTATCCATGTAACTGCGTAATTCGTCATCGTTGTAGACGATTTCCATCGCTCGACCGCCCAAGACATACGACGGGCGCACGACCAGAGGATAGCCCACCTCGTGCGCACGCTCGATCGCCTCTCCCTCATCGCGGGCCGTTTGATTCGCCGGCTGCAACAACGCAAGGTCTTCGACGATTTTCTGGAAGCGCTCACGATCCTCAGCCAGATCAATCGAATCTGGTGATGTACCAATGATCGGCGCCCCGGCTTCTTCGAGCGCATCAGCCAGCTTCAACGGTGTCTGGCCACCGAACTGCACAATCACACCCTCGGGCTGCTCAAGATCTACGATGTTCATGACGTCCTCAAACGTCAACGGTTCGAAGTACAGCCTGTTCGCGGTGTCGTAGTCAGTCGATACGGTCTCCGGGTTGCAGTTAACCATAATGGTCTCGAAGCCCGCTTCCTTCAGTGCCAGTGCGGCATGCACACAGCAGTAATCAAACTCGATGCCCTGCCCGATCCGGTTAGGGCCGCCGCCCAGAATCATAATCTTGCGCGCATCGCTGCAACGTGACTCGTCGAACTGTTCATAGGTCGAGTACATATACGCCGTGTCGGTTTCAAACTCCGCGGAACAGGTGTCGACACGCTTGTAGACCGGGCGAATGTTCTCGTTAATGCGAATTGCCCGAACGTCTGCCTCATTCTTGCCGGTGAGTGCCGCAAGCCGCGCATCCGAGAACCCACGGCGCTTGAGCTCGCGTAGATTGGCCGCGCGGAAGGCCGCGTCGCCCAATGATTGTATGCCGCCCTCGACCCGGATCAGATCGAGAATCTGGCCGAGGAACCACGGGTCGATCCCCGATAGATTCTGCACCTGATCCAAACTCAAGCCGATCCTGAAAGCCTCCGCAACCCACAATAGACGGGTTGCACTGGGCTTGCGCACCTCGTCTTCGATCCGCTCGCGCGCCGCTTCTTCGCCGATACCATCCGGCAACTGCGGATCGAAGCCGACCAAATCGGTCTCAAGACCTCGCAGTGCTTTTTGTAATGACTCCTGGAAGGTCCGACCGATGGCCATCACCTCGCCTACCGACTTCATCGACGTAGTCAACCGCTCATCCGCGCCAGGGAATTTCTCAAATGTGAAGCGCGGCATCTTGGTGACGACATAGTCGATCGCGGGTTCGAACGATGCCGGTGTGCGACCGCCGGTGATGTCGTTTTCAAGCTCATCCAATGTGAACCCGACTGCCAGTTTCGCAGCTACCTTGGCGATCGGGAAGCCGGTCGCCTTCGATGCCAGCGCACTGGAGCGCGACACGCGCGGATTCATCTCGATGACCACCATTCGACCATCGACCGGGTTCACTGCAAACTGCACATTGGAGCCACCGGTTTCGACCCCAATTTTGCGCAGCACTGCCAATGAGGCGTTGCGCATGCGCTGGTATTCGCGATCAGTTAACGTTTGGGCCGGTGCAACGGTAATGGAGTCGCCAGTATGCACACCCATTGCATCGACGTTCTCGATCGAACAAATGATGATGCAATTGTCGGCCTTATCACGGACCACTTCCATTTCGAATTCTTTCCAACCGATGATCGACTCCTCGATCAACACTTCAGTGGTCGGTGACATGTCCAGCCCGTTGGCAACAATCTCCTCAAACTCTTCCTTGTTGTAGGCAATGCCGCCGCCGGTGCCACCCATCGTAAACGAGGGTCGAATAATTGCCGGATAGCCAATTTTGGTCTGAATCTCGCGCGCCGCCTCAATATCATGCGCGACGGCAGCAAACGGTGACTCGAGACCAATCTCGTCCATCGCGCTCTTGAATCGTTCGCGATCCTCAGCCATGTCGATGGCATCTTGTTTCGCGCCGATCATCTCAACGCCGAACTGCTCCAGCACGCCTTCCCGATCCAGATCCAGCGCGCAGTTCAATGCAGTCTGGCCACCCATCGTCGGCAGCAGTGCATCAGGACGCTCCTTCTCGATGATCTTCGCCACGGTCCGCCAGTGCACCGGTTCGATATACACCGCATCGGCCATGTCCGGGTCTGTCATGATCGTAGCCGGGTTTGAATTGACCAGAATGACCCGATACCCCTCACTGCGCAGTGCCTTGCAGGCCTGTGCTCCGGAATAATCGAATTCGCAGGCCTGACCGATGATGATCGGCCCGGCGCCAATGATCAGAATACTCTCGAGGTCGTCTCTTCTTGGCACGTTCGCTCTTCCTAATCGTTGCCGGCGTGAGTCAGCATCGTTTTTGAAAATTGGTGGAATAGTGGGCGCAAATCCTGAGGGCCAGGGCTCGCCTCAGGATGCCCCTGAAATGAAAACGCTGGCAGTGTTTTGTGGCGCACACCCTGCAAGGTCTGATCGAACAGTGATTTGTGCGTCGCGATCAGGGTGTCGGGCAGTGACGCCTCGTCGACAGCAAAACCATGGTTCTGACTCGTGATGTAGACCTTGCCCGTCTCGATGTCCTGAACCGGGTGATTGGCACCGTGATGGCCGAACTTCATTTTGACCGTCTTGGCCCCACAGGCAAGCGATAACAGCTGGTGCCCCAGACAAATCCCGAACATCGGCAATCCGGATTCCAGAATCGTCTGAATCGCACTGATCGCGTAATCGCAAGGTTCGGGATCACCCGGGCCGTTGGAGAGGAAGACGCCATGCGGCTCCATCTCCAGTACCTCTTCAGCAGGTGTGGTTGCCGGCACGACCGTCACCCGACAATCGTGTTCAACAAGTAAGCGTAAGATGTTGCGTTTGATACCAAAATCGTAGGCCACCACATGGATCGGTGCGATGCGGCGGGTCACCAGTGGGTCCGGGTTGTCCCAGGACTCACCCTGCGCCCATTGATACGATTTATTTGTCGTCACGACCTTCGCAAGGTCCGCGCCAGCCAGGCTCGGTGTCGCCTTGGCTGCCGCCACTGCCTGCTCACCCAACTCGGCGGCACTCGCTCCTGGCTCAGCGGTCATGATGCAGGCAGGCTGCGCGCCATGCCGGCGTATGTGGTGAGTCAATTCACGGGTATCCAGATCACAGATTGCCACCGTGCCTGCGCGGCGCAGGAAATCGGCCAGATTGGCTTCGCTGCGCCAGCTTGAGGTGACGATTGAGCGATCACGAATAATCAACCCGGCGGCATGCACCTGATCAGACTCAAAGTCATCGGAGTTGGTGCCGGTATTACCTATATGGGGATAGGTCAGTGTGACGAGCTGCTGACAATATGATGGATCGGTGAGGATTTCCTGATAGCCGGTCATGGCGGTATTGAACACCACCTCGCCAACAGCCTGACCGTCAGCCCCGCATGAGAGGCCCCTGAAGATCGCGCCATCTGCTAGCGCAAGAATTGCCGGTGTGACCATGCTGCCCCGAGGAACCTCCGAATGCCAGATACACGAAAGCGGAAGGTCGTAGGTATTGGACGCTCCCGCTTAAGTTGGCCTCGAATGTTCTCCAAGACCTACGGAAGTCTACTGTAACGGGTGCCTTATGGAAAGGCTTATTGCGTGCGCAGTTGATCGCTGACGACGTCTTTCAGCGCATACAGCCCCGGTGGCTGATCGACAAGCCAGTGCGCAGCGCGTAACGCGCCGGCGGCAAACAGGCGACGGTCTTTGGCTTTGTGCGTCAATTCGATCTGATCATCATCACCGAGCAGCAAGACACGATGCTCGCCGACCACGTCTCCGCCGCGAATCGATGCAATACCAACATCGCGATGCGCTCTCGTACCGCTTCGATTAGCCGATTGAACGCTCGCGTTAATGCCACGACCCTGCTGGAGCGCATCGGACAATTTCAGTGCGGTGCCTGATGGTGCGTCCAATTTGTGGCGGTGATGCGTTTCAATGATTTCCAGATCGTAGTCTGGCAACAATGCGGCCGCGTTCGCGGCCAGCGCGCTCAACACGGCAATGCCCAGACTCATATTGCCATCGTGCAAAACGGCAACCCGTTCACCAGCCTGGTTCAATGCCTGACGCTGCGCCGCTGAGTGACCTGTTGTACCACTGACCAGCGGGATGCCCGCATCGGCGACGGCTGCAGCAATGGCTGGCGTTGCCACTGCAGCGCTGAAATCGACCGCCACGTCGACCTCGGTGAGGCCGATGGCAAGATCGCTATCACCTTCGCTCCAACGCGCAATAATCTGCTCGCCCTCGCGTGACTTGACGAGCACCTCGACGGCTTGACCCATGCGCCCGCTGGCACCGAGTAAGGCAATGCGAAGCGCCCGCGACTGATTCACGATCCGATGCTATCGAAAAATCGTTTGACGTTATCCGTCCAGGAGCGAGTTCGTGGACTATGACGATCACCACCGATATCCACAGCATCATCAAACTTGCGCAGCAGATTCTTCTGCTCGGTCGTAAGATTTACCGGTGTCTCGACCACGACCCGGCAATACAGATCGCCCGGTTCGCGGATTCGTACCGTCGGTACGCCTTTGCCGCGCAATCGGAATACCTTGCCGGTTTGCGTGCCCTGCGGCACCTTGACGGACACCTCCCCATCTAGAGTGGGCATCTCGACGCTGCCACCCAAAGCGGCGGTGGAAAAATTAATCGGCACTTCACAATGCAGATCCGGACCGTCGCGCTCAAATACCGGGTGCTGCGCCAAGCGAATCTCGACATACAGATCGCCACTCGGTCCGCCATTGCGCCCTGCTTCGCCCTCACCGGTCAGGCGAATCCGGTCGCCGTCGTCAACCCCAACCGGAATCTTCACCGACAGTTTACGCGTCCGGCGCTGCCGACCCGAACCATCGCAGACCCCGCAGGGTTCCTTGATAATCGTGCCCTCGCCACGGCAGGTCGGACAGGTCTGCTGAACCGAGAAAAAACCCTGTGTCATACGCACCTGGCCGTTGCCACCACAGGTCTCGCAAGTCTCGGGCTTGGTGCCCGGCTTGGCGCCGGTACCGCTGCAGGTATCGCAGACGATTTGAGTGGGAATCTCAAGCTCGGTCGCATCCCCTTTGATGGCCTGCTCGAGCGTCAAATCCAACTCATAACGTAGATCGGCGCCACGAAATACCTGCCGGCCGCCGCTTCTGCCGGCACGACCGCCAAAAATGTCACCAAATACATCACCGAAGATATCGCTGAACGACTCGGCACCACCAAAGCCACCGCCACCCGGCCCGCCGGAGGCGCTATTGCTCACGCCTGCGTGCCCGAACTGGTCATAGGCCTGGCGTTTCTGACTGTCAGACAGAATTTCGTAGGCCTCCTTGGTCTCCTTGAAGCGT
Source organism: Pseudomonadota bacterium (assembly GCA_039187375.1). Classification (GTDB taxonomy): domain Bacteria; phylum Pseudomonadota; class Gammaproteobacteria; order Steroidobacterales; family Woeseiaceae; genus CALBPI01. Next base: position 1,190 of record JBCCZN010000101.1, on the reverse strand, counting down.
GCCTCGGCCTCGGCATCATCCGGATTGCGGTCCGGATGATGCTTCATTGCCAGTCGGCGGTAGGCTTTCTTCAACTCAGCAGCATCTGCCGACTTGGAAACCCCCAACACCTCGTAATAGTCACGCTTCGCCATTGGCGCCTACCCGTTCAGCCGTCAGGCCGACTTTTTGTCGTCGTCGACTTCTTCAAACTCGGCATCGACGACATCATCGCCACCGTTGGCCGCATCGTCTGCAGCCTCGCCACTATCAGCCTGCGCTTGCTCGTAGGCCTTCTGTGCCATGCCTGCCGAGGCTTCCGCCAATGCTTTAGCCTTGGTTTCAATCGCATCCTTGTCGTCGCCCTCGAGGGCCGCCTTCAAATCGCCCATCGCCGATTCGATCGCTGCGCGCTCCTCGGCACTAACCTGCTCGCCAAGATCGGCCAGAGACTTCTCAGTGGCGTGCAGTAGCCCATCGGCGTTGTTGCGCACATCAACCAGCTCACGGAATTTGCGATCTTCCTCGGCATGCGCCTCGGCATCGGACACCATTTTGTCTATCTCTTCATCAGACAGGCCGCTGGAGGCTTTGATCACAATATTCTGACTCTTGCCGGTCGCCTTGTCCTTGGCCGACACGTTCAGAATACCGTTCGCATCGATATCGAAGGTCACCTCGATCTGTGGCATGCCACGCGGTGCCGGCGGGATATCCGCCAAGTCAAATCGACCGAGCGATTTGTTATCGCCAGCGCGCTCACGCTCACCCTGCAAAACATGGATAGTCACCGCTGTCTGATTGTCGTCAGCAGTCGAGAATACCTGTTCGGCATTGGCCGGAATCGTTGTGTTTTTGTCGATCAATTTGGTCATCACACCGCCCATCGTCTCGATGCCGAGAGACAGAGGTGTGACGTCCAACAATACAGCATTGGCGGCTTCGCTGGCTGAAGTGCGAAATGACTTGGCTCAGACCGATCGGGAACGGGTTGTGGTCTTGCTCACAGACGGTCAAGAGACCTGCGGCCGTGATCCTGGCATCGTCATTGAGACGCTTGCAGCCGAAGGGACCGAAGTTCAAGTCAATATCATCGGCTTTGCGATTCAAGATGACAATTTAAAGGCTCAATTTGAAGAATGGGCTGCCACAGGTAACGGCCGCTACTTTGACGCCACAGACGCTGAGAAACTGGGTGACGCGCTTGCCAG